>JADQBV010000004.1 GCA_016278415.1 Halanaerobiales bacterium | reverse complement strand
CCAAATAATCTAAGGAGATCATCTTTAAGGGAAACATAAAATTGAGATACCCCTGGGTCTCCCTGACGACCGGAACGTCCACGAAGCTGATTATCTATACGACGGCTTTCGTGTCTCTCAGTACCCAGAACAAAAAGCCCACCTAACTCTTTTACTCCATCACCTAATACAATATCAGTACCCCTACCGGCCATATTAGTAGCAATGGTAACACTCTTTTTCAGACCGGCATCTTTAATGATGTCAGCTTCTCTCTCATGATTTTTGGCATTTAAGACATTGTGAGTGATTCCTTTTCTTGTCAACCTACTACTTAAATCTTCAGACTTATCTATATCAACAGTACCTACTAGTACCGGTTGACCATTTTTATACAACTCTTCAATAGTATTAACAGCAGCTTCAAATTTTTGTTCTTCATTAGCAAAAACCAAATCAGACCTGTCATCACGAATCAAAGGCCTATTTGTTGGTATAACAACTACATCCATCCCGTATATCTTCATAAATTCTTCTTCTTCTGTAGCGGCTGTACCCGTCATCCCGGAAAGCTTATCATACATTCTAAAAAAGTTCTGATAGGTAATACTGGCAAATGTTTGGCTTTCTTTCTTTACATCAACACCCTCTTTAGCTTCAATAGCTTGATGCAGACCTTCGCTATACCTACGACCTTCCATAACTCTACCAGTAAACTCATCTACAATCTTGACTTCCCCATCTTTTACAATATAGTCTTTATCTTTCTTCATTAGAGTATGTGCCCTTAAGGCCTGATTAACTTGATGTGTTAATTGAAAGTGTTGATCATCATAGAGATTATCAACAGCAAGCATTTTCTCTACCCGATGGGCACCCTCTTCTGTTAAGTGAGCCACATTACTTTTTTCATCTATTTCATAATCCTTGTCTTTCACAAGATGTGGGATAATACGATTAAATTTAGTGTAATCTCTGGTTTTCTCCTGAACAGGTCCTGAAATAATAAGTGGGGTTCTAGCCTCATCAATTAGGATACTATCTACCTCATCCAGAATAGCGTAATTTAAATCACCCTGGACTACATCCTCAGGCTTAATAGCCATATTGTCACGCAAATAGTCAAAGCCAAACTCATTATTTGTTCCATAGGTTATGTCAGCATGATAGGCTTCTTTCCTCTCTTCTGGAGTCATACCACTTAATATAACACCCACAGATAAACCAAGGAACCGGTATATCTGACCCATCCACTCGCTATCCCTTTCTGCCAGATAGTCATTTACAGTAATAACATGAACACCTTTTCCGCTTAGGGCATTAAGATAGACAGGCAATGTAGCTGCAAGTGTCTTTCCCTCACCTGTTTTCATTTCAGCAATTCTACCCTGGTGTAAAACGATACCCCCTAACAACTGAACATCATAATGACGAAATCCTGCTTCTGTTGCCCTTTGGGCTGCTTCCCTAACAACAGCAAAAGCCTCTGGCAGTAAATCATCAAGGGTTTCACCTTCAGAATACCTATTTTTAAACTCCGCTGTCTTGTCCTTTAATTGCTCATCTGATAATTGCTTCATAGCTGGTTCAAGTGTATTTATTTCCTCTACTATTGGTTGTAATTTTTCCAATACCTTTGTATTTGGATCTTTAAATAACTTTTTAATAAAATTCAACATACTATCACCCTTATTTTTATTAGTTAAATTTCAATACATCTGTACCGTATTCCATACCCTTACATTGTTTGTTATGAAAGCTTAAAAATAAAAAACATCACAATCATTTAAAAATGTCAGGGAGTTTATTCCCTGACTATATCTATGTACTAATTGACTGTAAACTTTTTTAATTAAATCCAATCATAATTATAACATTAAATGTAAAAAATCTCAACGAGAGATAAGAATAAGAAAGACCTCTTAAAAAAGGTAGAAACCCTGATATTAATATCAGGGTTTCTCATTATGATTACTAATTCTATAATTCTGGGAAATTTTATATAATTCCCACAAAATATTTAATTGATAGCAAAATAATGTTATCTATACTACACCTTGATCCAACATTGCATTTGCAACCTTTAAGAATCCAGCAACATTTGCCCCAGCAGCAAAGTTATCCTCCATACCATATTCTTTTGCTGTTGAACTCATATCATTATAAATTCCTACCATTATATCTTTAAGCTTTTGATCTACTTCTTCAAATGTCCAGGAATCAAACATACCATTTTGGCTCATTTCTAGAGCAGAAGTAGCTACTCCACCAGCATTAGCTGCCTTTGCAGGTGCAAAGAGAACATCATTTTCAAGGAATACTTCAATAGCTTCAGGAGTAGAAGGCATATTAGCCCCTTCTCCAACTACAGTAACACCATTTTCCACTAGCACTTTAGCTGCCTCGCCATCTAATTCATTTTGTGTAGCACAAGGTAAAGCAATGTCACACTTTATTTTCCAGATATCTGTACAAACATCATGGAACTCTGCAGAAGAGTGTTCCTCAGCATATTCTTTTATACGTCCTCTTTCTACCTCTTTAATCCTCTTAACTGTATCAAGTTTTATTCCTTCTGGATCATGTACAAAACCTCCAGAATCACTTAATGCTATTACATTAGCACCAAGTTCTTGAAGTTTTTCTGTGGCATAGATAGCAACATTACCAGAACCAGAAACAACTACGTCTTTACCTTCTAATAATTGACCCTTATCCTTTAATATCTCTTCAATTAAATAGATAAGTCCGTAACCTGTAGCCTCGGTTCTAACAAGACTTCCTCCCCAATCTAAACCTTTACCTGTAAGAACACCTTCAAAAGTATTCTTAATTCTTTTATACTGACCGAACATGTAACCAATCTCACGTCCACCAACACCAATATCTCCAGCAGGAACATCTGTCTGGAAACCAATGTGACGCTGTAATTCAGTCATAAAGCTCTGACAAAATCTCATTACTTCAGCATCTGACTTTCCTTTTGGGTCGAAATCACTACCACCCTTACCTCCACCAATTGGACGACCAGTTAAGGCGTTTTTGAAAACTTGTTCAAATCCTAGAAATTTTATAATTCCAGAATATACAGATGGATGAAATCTAAGACCACCTTTGTAAGGTCCTAAGGCACTGTTAAATTCAAATCTAAACCCACGATTTACTTGAACCTTTCCATTATCATCTACCCATGGAACACGGAAGATTATTTGTCTTTCAGGCTCAACAATTCTTTCAAGAATACCCGCTTCTTCAAATTCAGGATGTTTTTCCAATACAGGCTCTATAGACTCCATAACTTCTCTAACTGCTTGATGAAATTCTACTTCCCCTGGGTTTTTCTCGATAACTTTCTTTGTGATTCTTTCTACATAAGTACTCATAACTTCTCTCCTCCTAAATAATATTGTTTGATAAACTATTTTTAAATATACTGCTTTCTACAATGTTCTACAACAAAGTATTTCTACACAAAAATGAAAACTCCTTTTTTCTATGCGAAAATCTAAATATTCAAATTATTTATAGTTATCTTCCTATAGTAAATTTCTCTACCCAATAGTCCTTGGGGCTTTGCTTATTATAAATAATATTTGTCATTATATACTTTTATATGTTAATATATAAATAATATATTATTTTTTCGCAATGCGAAAAAACTTTTGGGAGGGGTTTATCTTTTATGGGGAGTTCAAACCATGTAAAATCTGTTATTAAGTCTTTCACAATCTTCGAAGAACTAGTTACAAATGGTTCTCCTATGACATTAAGTTCAATTAGTAATAATTTAGACATTAATATAAGTACTGTTCATCGTTTAATAAATACACTAGTTAAACTTGGTTATGTTGAACAAAATAACAAAGGCTTATACAAGATTGGAATTAATGCCTATAATATGGCTGATAGAATCATTGAAGATTTTAGTCTTAAAGAAGTAGTTCATCCTTATTTAAGAGAGATAGTGGATACCTGTAATGAAACCTGTAATTTAGTATCTTTAGAGAATAATCAGGTTGTCTATTTAGATCAAATAGAATCCACAAATATGGTAAGGATGTTTGCAAAAGAAGGCAGCAGGGGCGAAGCCTATTGTACTGGATCAGGAAAGGCCTTGCTAGCAAATCTAGAAGAAAATCAAATTATAGATTATATCAGTAATACTAAATTTACGAAATTTACTAAAAATACCATTACAGACCCTGAAAAATTACTTAAACAATTGAAACTTATAAAAAAACAGGGCTATGCTTTAGATCTTGAAGAAAAAGAAATTGGTGTACGTTGTGTAGCAGCTCCCCTTTTTGATGGTAATCACAAATTAATAGGTGCCATCTCCGTATCTGGACCCTGTACCAGGATTACAGATGATTATTTAAATAATTCCTTAATACCCCTCATTAGAGATAAGGCAAAAGAAATAACATCATTAATAAAGTAAGTTATAAAATAAGTTAACAAAGTAAGTCCTTTGCTTTAGAGAGTGTTTTTTGGATTTTCATTGAAAGTTTGTAGCGGGACTATTTATTAGCACTTAGATGACGGGATAAAAATAAAGCTTAAGTATGAATAATTATCAATTCACTTATACTTATTATTCAAAAAGTTTATTAATTTCATTGATTTAGCTAAGTAAAAGTTATATAATCAAATTAGGAATGGTTTTTTCACTATGAGAAAATGCGATTTCATTTTTTTATACTTACTTACAATAGTTGACCACTGGCAAAAATAATTTAATGAGTAGATAGGAGGAAGATTTATGTTTAAGATTATAGAGAAGGAAGTTCTGGCTCCAGCAATCAAGAAAATTGTTGTAGAAGCACCCTTAATTGCTAAAAAAACAAAGCCGGGAAATTTTATTATACTACGAATAGATGAAATTGGAGAAAGAATACCACTAACAGTAGCAGATTACGATAGAGAATCTGGCTTAATCACACTTATTTTCCAGGAAATCGGGTATACCACAAAGAGATTAGGTAATTTGGAAAAAGGTGATTACATTAGAGACCTCTTAGGACCTCTTGGTACTCATCTTGATATTGATGGTTATAAGAAGGTCGTATGTATAGGTGGAGGCTCCGGAACGGCTTTACTTTACCCTAAAGTAAAGGCATTTCACGAAAATGGTGCTGAGGTATTTACTATTACTGGAGCGAGAAGCAAGAATATAATAATTTTAGAAGATGAATTAAAAGAAATAAGTGACAATTTATATATCGCAACAGATGATGGTAGTTATGGACATCATGGTTTTGTTACAGACATATTAAAGAATTTATTAGATGAGCATTCAGATATTGACCTGGTTGTAGCAATTGGCCCTGTTCCAATGATGAAGGCTGTTGTTAATATGACAGATGATAATATTAAGACTATTGTCAGTCTTAATTCCCTTATGGTAGATGGTACCGGAATGTGCGGAGGATGTAGGATTACTGTCGGTGGAGAAACAAAGTTTACCTGTGTCGACGGACCAGCATTTGATGGACATCAAGTTGATTTTGATGAATTGACTAATAGGCTATCTTTTTATAAAGAAGAAGAAGATCATGTATGTCGTCTAGATAAAGAGGTGAATAAATAATGGCTATACAAAAAGAAAAAACCCCAATGCGAAATCAAACACCTGAAGAAAGAAAAAAGAACTTTGAAGAGGTACCTCTAGGATATAATAAAGATGAAGCAATTAATGAAGCCAATCGCTGTCTTCAATGCCCTACTGCACCCTGTGTGAATGGGTGCCCTGTGGAAGTACCTATTCCTGAATTTATAAAGGCTATTAAAGAAAATGATATAGATAGTGCCATTGATATTATGAAATCCAAAAACAATCTCCCTGCAATTTGTGGTCGGGTGTGTCCTCAAGAAGAGCAATGTGAAAAAGTATGTATTATGGGCATCAAGAATCAACCAGTAGCTGTAGGTAGGTTAGAAAGATTTATCGGTGATCAAGCACTAGACATTATAGAAGAAAAAACAAACTCTAAAGAATCTACTAATTTAGAAACTAATAATGATAAAAATACCAATGATAAAATAGCTGTTGCTGGGGCTGGTCCTGCTGGTTTAACTGCCGCTGCTGACCTTGCAAAAGAAGGATTCCAGGTGACTTTATTTGAAGCACTTCATGAAACAGGTGGGGTATTACGTTATGGTATCCCTGAATTTAGACTCCCCAAGTCTATTGTTGATAAGGAAGTTGAAGAAATCAAAAAACTTGGTGTAGATGTGCAATTGAATGTTATAATTGGTAAAACTATAACCATTGATGAATTATTCGATGAAGGATATAAAGCCATATTTATAGGTACAGGTGCAGGACTACCTAAATTTTTAAATATTCCAGGAAAAAATCTTAATGGAGTATACTCAGCTAATGAATTCTTAACCCGTGTAAATTTAATGAAGGGATATAAATATCCTGAGTATGATACACCTGTTAAAATCGGTAAAAAAGTTGCAGTTATCGGTGGCGGTAATGTAGCAATGGACTCAGCCCGAACAGCCCTGAGATTAGGAGCTGAGGAAGTTTCAATTGTATATCGTCGTTCAGAGGACGAACTGCCTGCTAGAAACGAAGAAATAGAACATGCCAAAGAAGAAGGTATTACCTTTAGATTACTTAATAATCCAGTGGCATTCCACGGTAAAGATGGTAGGGTAAGTAGTATGGAGTGCCTAAAAATGGAGTTAGGAGAGAAAGATAGTTCTGGACGACCTAGACCTGTCCCTATTAAAGACTCTAACTGGAAACTTGATGTTGACTCTGTAATAATAGCTATTGGGCAAAACCCGAACCCACTATTAACAAGTAATACATCAGACTTAAAAACTGAATCATGGGGTGGAATTATTACAGATGATAAAATGGCGACTTCCATACCAGGCGTCTATGCTGGTGGTGATACAGTTACTGGAGCAGCAACTGTAATAAAAGCAATGGGCGCAGGAAAATTGGCCGCAAAAAGTATAGTAGAGTATCTTGCCGAGCAAAATTAAGCTAAGAATAAATAACATAAATATAAAACTTTCGAGTTAATACATGCTGCCAGGTTAGCCATTTGCTGAATGAATGTTATCACTGCCCTCTTCTATCTTAAACGCAATGTTGAGGCCAGTATTAGCGAATCGACTTGCGTCAAAAAAGCTCCTATACCGCATGGAAGGCTATAAATGGGTAACAAAATCTGTTTGAACGAAGTGAGTTTATTTTGTTATTTATAGCCTGGAAGAGGAATAGGGAATTAGCTTTTTTCCATGAATGAAGTGCTTCTAAATTTTTATTTTAATTACGCATTGATAATTTAGAAATTAGGTCATCGAGACCGTCATGGCTAAGCTGGCTTTATGCGTAAAGTTTAAGATCTAAATATATATATAATTAAAAAGAACCCGAGAAGGCATATCAAAGCATACCGTCTTCGGGTTCTTACTTTATGTTCTTATCTTTATCTTAGAAAGTAGGTTCAATTAAACCATAGTTTCCTTTCTTCCTTTTATATACTACATTTACCTCTTCTGTATTAGCATTAGAGAAAACGAAGAAATCATGTCCTAACAAATCCATCTGCATAACAGCTTCTTCTACATTCATAGGTTTAATCGCAAATTTCTTAGTACGAACAATATCTGGTTCAAACTCATCTTCTTCTTTAGCATCATATATACGATGCATTAATTCTTCAGTTCTTTCTTCCTTATATTCTTCCTTCATTTCCTGTTTCTTTTCTCGAATCCTTTTATTAATTTTTGTTTTATATTTATGAACCTGACGTTCAAGTTTTTCTATTACACCATCAATAGAGGAATACATATCAGGAGTTTCTTCTTCTCCACGTAATATAAGCCCATTAATATATGCAGTAACTTCAACAATATGTCGTTTTTTTTCTACTTCCAGTGATACATGAGCCTCCTGGGGCTCCCCATCAAAGTATTTTCCTAATTTACTAACCTTCTCCACCACATAGTCTTTCAAAGCAGGTGTTACATCGATGTTTTTTCCATAAGTCATAACCTTCATAATACTACCCACTCCTTTCTCAATATTAACAAATAAGGTATATTAAATTTAACCTTATTATTATTACTATTCGACAAAAAGGTGATAAATTCCTGCTTCTTATTTATTTAAACCTTGATACATTTTCAATTCAGTAAAGTATTTAACAATATAAAAAAAGATTCCCACTTCTATAAGTGACAGTGGGTATAGACAAGTCCTCTTTATATAAATGCCCTTAATATAGAATTTTATTCTTTATAGAGCAAATTAATCCTCCACTCCATTACGTTCCGGAACTTAATTTCACTCAGTGTAAGCTAATTATGTTTCTGTAGCGACTTTCTCTGCAATCTCCTTTTTTAAAGGAAATTGTTGATTCCAGTACTAGCGAATTGGCTGGAAGGGAAAAAGGAACTTCCTATTATATAAATTTATTCTTACATCAAAAAACCCCAGTTAATAACCAGGGTTCAGTGTTGCTATCTTATAAAGATGTTATATTCATTATAATTTAACAACGTTACTAGCCTGAGGTCCGCGATCTCCCTCAACAATTTCGAATTCTACATCTTGTCCTTCTTCAAGGGTTTTAAAACCTTCATCTTCGATAGCTGAGAAATGTACAAATACATCATCTCCATCTTCTCTTTCAATAAAGCCATATCCCTTTTGAGCATCAAACCATTTTACTTTACCAGTGTAAATCATTATAAAACATTCCTCCTAATTTTCTTTAAATGGGTTCAATTAAACTGAACAATTTTATACCCATCAACCTAATTATAACAAACTGTCACAGCCTTTGTCAAACTATTTGAAATTAATAGTTTTTGTTAAATAATTGTGTATATATTTTTTTTAGTAGACTACTCCATAAGCGATCAATAAGTATGAGCAGTCGCAATTGTAAGAACTTTTACTCGATCAGCACCACCATACTCTTTAAGAAGCCTTGATATCTCATTAGCAGTAGCACCAGTTGTGAATATATCATCTACTAAAATTATAGATTTACCCTTATAGTAATTTTTCTCTATATAAAAACTATTTTTGAGCAACTTTTTCCTCTGATGATAAGCAAAATTATATAATGGTGGATTGTCTTTAGTCCTTAATAAACCCAATGATAAGGGAATATCAGTATATTTTGATAACTCTTTAGCCAACAATTCTGCCTGATTATAACCCCTCTGCTTCAATCGTTTTTTACTTATTGGGACAGGTATTATATTGTCTATTTTTTCAGAACTAAAGTGGCATTTAAAAGTAATATACATTAAATGCACCAATGGTCTCTTTAAAATAGTACAGTCATTATATTTAAATTCTAAGAGTAGTTGTTTTAATAGACCATTATATGTGCCTACACTTCGAGCTATTTCAAAATCATAGGCATCCTTTTTACAATGACTACATAAATCACTTTCTGAGTGAACTTTATATATCTCTCTACCACAAATCTGACAATAATGTTCCAAAAGATTTAAATCAGTTAAACAAGAATTACATATACCCTTTATTTCATAAAATAGATAACTATCCCCACATTGTAAACATATATTTCCTTCAGGATATATTATTTTTAGGATTTGACTAAATAATTTCATTATCTCACTAACCTACTAGGTCCTGCATATTGCATGTTTCTTTTATTTTTTCGATTTTCTTTCTAGCCCTCTGCAAGGCATTATCGACAGCCTTAATATTGACTTTTAAATTTGATGATATCTCTTGGTATGATTTGTTTTCTAAATACTGCATGAAAACCTCTTTTTCCAACCCAGTTAATTCTTCGTCAATAATGGAAAATAAAATTCGTAACTGTTCTTGATATATGTACTTTTCTTCAACGTTTTCGTTTTTGTTTGGTAATATCTCTTTAAAACACCTACTACCTTCACCAAAATCAATGGACTTATCAATAGAAGTAGAGCTATTCAATGGTATATGTTTTTGTCTATTAGCCCTTTTTATTGCTGAGACTAATTGTCTATGAATACATAATTGTGCAAAACCGCGAAATGATGCAGCACGATCTTCTCGATAATCTCTTACGGCTTTGTATAAACCGACAAGCCCTTCCTGAATAACATCTTCACGATCAAGACCTTTTATAAAAAAAAATCTAGCCTTAGCATAGACAATATCCATATTATTATTTATTAATAATTCTATAGCCTGTTTATCTCCATCCTGTGCCTGTCTAATCTTCTCTTCTTCTCCCGGCTGTTTATACATTTTTTTATCACCTCTTTAGAGATAGAAAGCTGTAATCTCATCATTTAGTTTAAATATTTTTTCAATAGGTATATTAATGTCCACCAAAGTCGCCATAAGCAGAATGATAATCAAGACATATAGTAGATTATCTATAATCTTATCTTTCATCTAAAATTAGTCCCCCTAGTTTTCCCCCTATAAGATTAATAAATGCTAAGTAATATTCTATCACTCCCCCATATTGTTTTTTAATTATTCAAAAATAACTATTTATTAGATATCTTGCTTAAATACATTGTGAAATATTTTTCATATAAAAGTTTATAGCCATAATAATTATATTTGACAAAAATGTGGTAAATCCTCTTATTTAATGAAGATTTAGTCAAGAATTTTCTTTCTACCTATCAAAATACCATTACTAATTAATCGCTCACCACTGGGGCTATTCATTATAAAGCCCCTGACAATCATACGGGCAGAACTACCTCCATCCAAATTCATTCCATCAGTTATGCCATATTCCCTCATAAATTTGGCCAACTGTTCCAGAGTAATACCAACACTATGCTCTGGTTGTCGCCCATCTACTGTAAAGAAAACTAATTTATTATCAGAAGTTACACCAACTGCAGAACGTGGTGCCCTGCCATAAGCAATATCAGCTTGAAATTCCTCCTCGCTGGATCTAATAAATAGTTCTCCATCCTTGAGAAGATGAGGACCAGCCGCAACAGCTGTTTTTATATTAAGTTCTTTAAAATTAGGAGTAAAACTATTTTCCAAATATACAAACTCACCAACTTCAATTTCAACAAATTCCTGTACCCTTCTACCATGTGCCTGTATTATATAACCATCTTCAGGTATTAAACTAGCTTTGATTTTATCAGAAGTATCACCAAAATAATTAATCTCTTCAACAAAGCCATCAATTACAATCATCTCTACCATCCCTGCCTTTATAGGAGGTACCTGTTCCCCATAATAATTATTGAAGATGACTATTTGATTATTACCAGGTTTTCTATTAACTCCGTTAAGATCTATACGATTACGGATAGTTTCTAGATACCCCTGCCACTCAACTCTATCAAAAATTACTTGATTATTTTCAGTTAATAAAAGGGCTGTCCTACTCTTAACAGGCTCTGCTATGATATTATTATCTTTATATATTAACCCTAATGGCCTTCCTGAGTAATGAAAATATCCCCCATTAATACCAGCTAGCATGCTTTTTTCTTTAACCATTTGTGCCAGATCTTCTAGACCTGCAATCTGCCCACCTGCTAATACTGGTTCTAGAAAAAACTTTTGATTATTAAGATCTAATTCAAGTAGGGTATATACCACTGGACCCTGCCAATTAATCTGACGTATTTCTTTATATCTTAAACCCCATTCTATTTCAGCATCTACAGCGGTATTTTTATTGCTTATCCCCTTCAAATCAATAATATCAAAATTATAAAGTTTAGCCAAAATCTTTTTATAGTCTAAATTTAATTCTGTTAGATCGAAATCATTATAAGAGTTCAGTTTATCTATATCTATTTCTGACAAATATATACCCCTAGATTCATTGCTATTTCCAAGAATAATACCTTCTGTATTATTAGAATTATTTATAAATCCATTTTCTGCAATACCATGGAAATAGGGTGTTTTAATATATTCTTCATTATTAATTGTATGAAATATAATATTAGTCCGTAAAGCTATAGAATAAGCCTTTATAAGCTCATTCATTTGATCTGTATTAAAATTTAATTCAGTAGAAAGAGTCTCTAATATACCTCCTAGTAAAATTTCAACTTCTGTCTTATGGAGTAGTTTTATATTCGCTTTCTCTATTTGAAAGTAGGTAGTTCCATTATAAGTATTATCATTTAGATTAAGTCTACCTTTAATAGACATAGAATCACCAGTATAAATCGTTTCCCCCTGCTTATTATTTACAAAAATTTTCTCTCCTAATTTTTTCTCACTTTTGACAAACCAGGTATTCCAACCCTGTTCCTTCAAATTATTAATGACTTCCTTTGCAGAAGCCTTTTCATTAAAATGACCAAGTCGTACCTTATATAATTCCCCTTCTTCTATAACCTTTACCTCTTGGTAACCCAATTGTATTAAATCATGCCATATCTTATCAGCTTTTCCACGATCATGTGTAGCAAATATCTGAATTTTATAGAAGTCCTCTACCTCATTATCTAATTTTATAGAGTATACACTACCTTCTTCTAAATCAATAAAAATATTATCATAAACACTGTGTAATCTCACATTACTCTCTGGAGTAATTTTTATTTCCTTAATTCCCTCTTCTAGCATAACCGTGACTTCTTTACCATCCCTGATAAATTTTTCCATCCTGTCTGAAAAAAAAGCCGCTTCTACTTCTAATTGAGTAAATAGTAGCAAAACAACAATCAACATAAAAATTCTATTACCAAAATTCCTTATCTCAATCACCCCCAAAACTCAAAGCAAAAATTATTTATTTTTCAATTGTTGATATAAGAGACGGCCTAATGAATTAAATCCATCCTGCTCTGCACCTGATTTACTTAGTTCTCCATCGAGCATATCAGTAAAGACCTCTTCAGAGAAGCCGCCATCTATAAGTTTATTCTCATCTGGAATAGTTTTTCTCATACTTTTAAACATCTGTTTCATTAAGATTGATGTAAACTCACTTGCTAACAATTTCAATTTTTGATCTTCTATATTTTTATTTTCACCTAGTGTCGAGCCTGATTCATATTTCTCTATTGATTTCTTATTATCAATTTTATTTTTAAAGTTACTTAAATCACGTTCAAGGGTTCTATCATAATTTCGTGCCATTATATCTGGATTTATCTTCATAAGACACCCTCTCCTTTATTTACCTTAACTCTAATTCCGCATGTAACGCTCCCTGAGCCTTTATCATCTGTAATATAGCTATAATATCTCGAGGAGTAGCACCAATAGTATTCAACGCCTTCGTTAGGTCTTGTACTGTCCCACCTGTAGGCAAGACCATGAAACGGGCCTCTTCTTGTCCAACACTTATTTCAGTATCTTCTGTAACCACTGTATCCCCATCACTAAAAGAAGGTGGTTGTGATACGTTTTTCTCATTATCAATAGTAATAGTAAGATTACCATGTGCCACAGATACAGTAGAGATTCGTACATTATGTCCCATTACAATAGTACCTGTTCTTTCATTAATAACTATTTTAGCATCTAAACCAGGCCGAACATCTAGATTATTAATCTTAGTAATAAAATCTACAATGTCATTTGTATATCGCCCAGGCACCTTTACTACTATTTGTGATTGATCTACAGCTTCGGCAATTTTAGTCTTTGCATGCAGAACATCAAAATAACTATTTATTGCTAAGGCAATATTCCTGGCAGTTTCAAAGTTAGCCTGATCCACTAAGAAAGTCAATTCCTGATTATTCAACTTAAAGGGCACTTCCCGCTCCACAATTGCTCCATTAGGTATCATTGCTACAGTAGGATGATTCTGCCTTACCTGACCTCCACCACCTTGAGCATTAAATCCACCAATAGAAATCGGTCCTTGTGCTACTGCATATATTTCTCCATTAGCAGCATTCAACGGAGTCATAAATAAGGTACCCCCCTGCAGGCTATCAGCATCACCTAATGAACTAATAGTAACATCAATTGTATCACCAATATGATCTGTGACTGACAGTGAAGCAGTTACCATAACTGCTGCTACATTACGACTATTCACCTGGTCTGACGTAACCTCTATCCCCATATTGTTTAACATATTTGCATGGCTTTGAATAGTAGGACGATATCTATTAGAATCACCTGTACCAGCTAGTCCGATTATTAAACCAAAACCATACAACTGATTTTCCCTGACACCCCTGATTCTGGTAATATCACCTATATTAACCACCGGGTCATTATAGGATGCTGCTATAGAAATAGCGTTTATATTTAAGACAAGAACCAGCATATATATTATAAGAAATAAATATTTTTTCTTTAATTTCATGACCTCATCTCCTGTTATTTATGCTTACTACTTTAGTTTAATAATAAAAATTCGATCTTTAAATTAATCATCCGCTACGTTACGGAACTTATAAACACAGGATTTACAACTTAGAATATCCAGTTTAGTATTTTCTGGAAGATATTAGGTTCCTGTTTGGCAGCAACAACACCTTTTCCTTCAAATTCAATACTGGCATCTGCAATTTTTTTAGAAGAGATGCTATTCTCTTTAGTGATATCTTCTGGTCTGACTATTCCAGTTAGTTTGATCATTTGTTTTTCTCCGTTTATTTTAGTTGTCTTAGTACCCTCTATTTTAAGATTACCGTTAGAATACTCCTCAACAATCAAAGTACTAATATTTGCTGTAATACTACCACTTCTTTCTGTCTGCCCCTCAGAATCATCTTGATCTGAATAACTAAGACCAAAACTCCTTAGGAAATCAAAAATTCCCACTCCTGCACCAGCATCTACACTACTACTTTGACTAACGGTAGTATTAGCACTGTTTACTGCATTAGTACTTTCATCTATTATAACAGTTACTACATCACCTATTTGATATTCTTTCTTTTTATTCTTATATATATCTGCACTTTCATCACTCCATAATGATGTTGCAGAAATACTTACATTATATAACAATATAAAAAATATTAAAATCATAGATATATTATAGATCTTTCTTTTATTAGACATCTTTAAGTCCTCCTTATTGGACTAGCCTAACTAAATGTGAATTTATTACCTGAGCCTGGAATTTATGGCCATTATTTATATTCTCAACAGTAATATATTCACCTTTTCTTCCAGTCCGACGGGCTTTTACCATTATAGTAACTTGTATATTACCTACAATTATTTCAGCCTGAAGCTGATCTCCAGGAAAAACTATATCAGGAATTGTAAGGTAATAACTTGTCAAAACATCTTCTTTATTTATAGGAATATTCACAACGCCATCTAATATAATGGGATTATCAAAGTCAGATATTAAGTCACCTCTGACAGTATCCAAGCCTCTTACATCTAAATAGAAATCATCTTCACGTAATTTTTCTCCAACAGAAATATCCCTTTTCGCCACGTATACCTCACGTACTATCTTTACATTAAACCCTAGATAAAGTTTTTTATAAATCATCTCATCAACTAATATATGGGCTTGCATAGAAATATTTCCAGTTCTATTGCTTCCAGGTGCAATCTCAAACTCTAGCTGATAATCTTTATCAGGCAATGCTACCTCTGGCGGGCTAAATCGCTGTTCAATTACTAATTTATCCAGGGGATATCCTAAATAACTAAGTAAATATCCTTTAGCTTTTTCGATTATTTCTTCTTCTTTTAACCATCTGGTGGCAGTCTTTACATTAATAAAATTAGGAATATCTAAATTAAAATTACTAAGATTAAAACCTTCATTTTCAATAAGTAATTCTATCTGTCCACGCGGAATTGACTTCGTATAACCTGGCAGAAGGGTTTTGCTAACCCTAATTGTCTTAAGCTTAATTAAATCATTTTCACTAATGTTTTTAAACTCAGCAATATCACCTAAGGTGATCCACTCAGAGCTAATTGTTACTTCCCGTGGAATTTTAATGTTAATAGTTTCTGCACTAACCATGTTTGTCATAATGCATATAGTCAATAACAGCAAAATAAATACATACCTGCCATTAATTATTCTCATTTTTTACCTTTCTAGCGTCTAAGCTGTGTGGCTGTACTTAACATTTGATCTGCAGCTTGTATAGCCTTAGAATTAACTTCATAAGCCCTTTGAGCAGCAATCATATTAACCATCTCTTCAACAACCTGAACATTGGACATTTCCAGAAATCCTTGAACAATAGTTCCAAAACCAGCAGCACCTGGATTATTTACCATAGGTTCGCCAGAAGCAGAAGTAGCTTCAAATAAGTTTCTCCCTCCACTATTCAAACCCGCTGGATTTGAAAAACGAGCCAATTGTATCTGACCCAATTGTTGTGGTTGATTACCTCCAGCTATTTGAACAGAAACTGTACCATCAGAAGTTATACTTATTTCTGTAGCATCCTGTGGAATAAAAATCTCTGGTTGAACTGGATATCCATCTGAAGTGACAACTCTTCCTGTACTATCCTGTTTCAATGAACCATCCCGGGTATAAGCCATAGTACCGTCTGGTCTTAACACCTGAAGAAATCCATCACCTTCTATAAGCAAATCCAGGGGATTACCAGTGTTTTGTAAACTACCCTTAGAAAAAATCTTTTGTGTAGCAGAAACCTTGGTTCCATGCCCTATTTCCACTCCAACTGGTACTTGAGCACCCTGGGCGTTAGGGGTACCTGGTTGTTTCAGTCTCTGGTACATCATATCCTGAAAGTTTAATCTACTTTTCTTAAATCCAGTAGTATTTACATTAGCTAAATTATTAGAAATAACATCTATATTTACTTGCTGTGCTCCCATACCGGTAGCAGCAGTCCATAATGCTCCTATCATTTTAAAACCATCTCCTTGTTTTCTGTATATTGTTAAAATGAGTAATTAAACCTATGAGATTTTTATATCTAAAAAACACTTTTATCATTTACTTTCAAATCTGAAATCTAAATTCTAAAACCAAAATACTTAAGTTAAATTATTATAATTAAGCTGTATCCTTCGGTCAACAGCTTTCTCAGCTTCCAGTTAAGGTCCAGCTGACTAAACTTATCATACATATCATAACCAACTATATAAATACTAGCTATTTAATCTATCTATCAATTCTATCTAAAATGCCTACTATTAGTTCTGCAGATTACTTCTTCACCTAATTCTCTCAGGTTTTTCTAGTAAGAAAGGGTAAAAAACGATCCTAGGTTAATCTCCCCACCTGATTAACTGCCTTATCCAAAGTATTATCAAGTGTAGTAATAACCTTTTGATTTGCTTCAAATTGTCTGCTAATCTGTATCATTTGTACCATTTCCTGAACAATATTAACATTCGAACCTTCTAGAAAGCCCTGTCTTAATTGATAATCAACAGCAGGCTCCGATAGATCTTCATTACTAGAATAAAGATTATCACCTATCTTATCCAATGCCTGGGGTTCTTGGAAGTTAACAACTTGAATACGATCACCTGGAATATTACCTAGATGTAATTGACCATTTGTATCTATATTTATATCCATACCATCAATAGTCTGCAATGGACCCTTTTCACCCATTAATAAATGTCCCTGTTGTGTAATAAGTTGGCCATTATTATTAAGAGTAAAATTACCATCACGAGTATATCTTAAACCATCCGGTGTCTGCACTACAAAAAATCCAGATCCCTCAATAGCTATATCCAGTTGATTACCAGTCTCTCGAATGTTACCCTGGGAATAGTCTGTATAACTCTCTTCTAAGACTACACCACTACCATTTCTACCAATAGGAGTTGCCTGTCCATTTCCATTTATTCTAGAAACCATGATCTCCTTAAAAGAGCTTTGCAGTCCTTGATCTTTTTTAAAACCTGTATTATTTACATTAGCTAAATTATTTGAAGTTATATTTAACTTTTTTTGATTTGCCATCATTGCTGAAGCCGCTGTAAATATCCCTTTTATCATCATTCCACCTCCCTTAAAATTATTTATAGCAAAAACATTTTTTAAATTAATCCTACACTACGTTCCAAAACTTTACTAGTCCAGAATTTACAGATATTAACCGAGTGAACATTAAAAGTGTTCCCAGTTTCAACTGAAAGCAAGAAGTTGGTTAACAAATCCTGTTTGAACGAAATGTAATGCAGTGAGTTTGATTTGTTACTTCTTAATAGAAGGCGAAACTGGGGAATTAACACTTTTCTGTGAGCGAGGTAATATCTGTAAATACGGTCACCAAAAAGGAAATTCCTATAATATCAAATTATTTCTTAATTGATATCCTATTTAGTATATCGGCAAAAGTATCTTGATTGTTAAATTTATATTGACCAGCTTTTATTCTATTCTCTATATTAAAGAGATCTAAGTATTTTTTAAATTCAGCAGCCGGCATAATTCCCTTATCCTCCAAAATACTAGCTACCGTCAACCCAGAACTACCAGAAGGTATGTTAATTATTACTTCTTCCTCAATTACTGAAGACAATTTATCATATTCTAGTTCTAAAGAAGAAAGATCAAGATTGCTTCCAACCACCTGAGTGTCATGTTTGACAGGTTGATTAAGAAAGAAAATACCTAATATTAACAGAGTAAGACCAATGCCTAAAGATATGTTGTTTATAAATAGATTAATCTTATTTTTATCTAATAGCATCCTCTACCTCTTTTCCATATAGTTTGAATATCAATTTAGTCTCCCTAACACCAATATCCATTTCTTCAGCAATTTCGTCTGGAGTCATACCTAAGTCATAAAGCTTGAAGATTTCTAGATATTTATCTGGTATTTTTTCATCTTTTTCAGACCCTAAATTCTTATTAAGTATCTCTTCAAAAGAATCGGTTTTATTTACTGATTTTGTATCATTATCTCCACTATTAGGAATGTACCCGATTTCAGTTCTTAGTGTCTCAATAGTCCTTTTAATACTCTTTTCTTTCCAGGCTAGTTCATTAATAATTGTTCCCATATCAGAATTAAGACGTCGTAGTCGTTTGTTGCTATTTTTTATTGATTTCTCCAATTCTTTGTTTTCATCCTCTAATTCAGCTATACTAGATGATTTTTTCTGATTCTTTACATTTTCATTATTGTTAGCTAAGTAAACATTTTTAGATAGGCAGAAAAATATCCTATAGATACCAAACATAGTTAGAGCAGAGCCAAATATTATCATAAACCAGGCCATAGTACCACTCCAAAAGTATTAAGCTTTAACATCTAAAATTCTCCCCTTTTTAACACCCAGCTGGCTATCATCTTTTTTTTGATCACTAGAGTTATTTTTCTTATCATCAGATTGCTTTTCTTTTTTAGACTGCTTGTTTTTCTCCTGTTTTTCTCTAATTAATGCTTTTTCAGTCCCATCATTAGAGTTAACCCGCTGATTGTGTAGACGTTTCTCTTCTTCAGTTTCTTGAGTGATTTGTCCCTGCTGTTGCATATCATGAACACTACGCATCTGTTGAATTTTTTCAACTTGTAGGGACATAGGAATATTAGTATTGGGGTTGATTGCTTGTGTCATTAATATCACCACCCTATGGACAATTGAGTAATCTCACCATCCTGTTCAATAAACTTACAACCTGCCATTTCATTATGAATATTAAGTTGAGCATTACCTACTGTCATTTTTGTACCAGGATATATTTTTTTCTTAGCCTGTATATAACCGTGCTCAGATACTTTTAATTTGGCCTGTAATTCCAGAAGAATTTCTTCATTGTTCTCAATACTTGAGTTCAATTGTTGTTCTGTTTTTTTCAACTGATATAACATAAGTACCTTTTCTTCCGGTAAACCATCATTTTGCTCTTTATATTTTTCAAGAATTTTAATTGCCTTAATAGCTTTCACCAAATTAATTTTAGCCTTATTAATTTCTTCCTCAGTCTTCTTAATCTTTAACTTCAATTCAGGATCCACACCTGCATCAAGTTTTGTAGTAGTTGCCAATGAAGAACCAATAATATTAGCTTCTATCTTACTACGGGCCTTAGCTACTCCACCTACGAGCAATCCCTTTTTTTCCGTTGCTTGTATATTATTACCTGAGATTAATTGGCTGTGCATAGAAGCATCACCTATAATTATATCTTTCCCAGCCTTAATATAGGCATTCTCCACAAACAATGCTTTTACATTACCCTTAGCAATAATTTTGCTTTTATTTTTACCAATAAAACCATGTTGTATAATAACATCACCATCAGCTTCAATATCAGCAATGGATACATTTCCTCTAACTTCCACATTTCCAGCTGCCTTAATACTAAAACCCTCTGTTACATCACCAGTAATGACTACATTACCTATAAAATCTATATTGCCGGTAGAAAGATCAACATCACCTCTAACCTCATGTACTGGCAACACCTGTATTCTTTCTCTCTCATCGATAACTACCTGTCCAGCAATTTTTGCAATAAGGGTATTTTCATCCTTTATTTCAGTGTTCTTACCTTTAGGTAGTTTAATGTCCTTTGCCTTAGGTGGTGGGATTTCCTCACCAGTAACCCCTTTACCTGCTGTACCTGGTTCAGAATTATTTTTTGTAACAAGCACATCACCAGGGTTAACGTTAGTTATTAAGCCAAGGTCATAAAAATCCATACTACCATCTTCACGCTTTGTGCCTATAGAGTCCATCTTTTTTTCGAAATGATAAGTCAAACTAGCGTCTTTACCTGGAACAGGAGGAATCCCCTCTGCTATTAGCACAGATTCAACTTGTGTCCTTTTATCAACAAGTTGAGCAATTTTTTCATCATCTATATTATATACTACATCGTTTTCCATGATAATATTTTTAAAACCCTCTTTACTTAACTTTCTGCCGCCTAAAGCTGGTATATAATTTACAAAGGCCTTTAATTTATCATCAGTGATGGTAACTGTAACTTCCGCATCTCGATCAAGTTCTGGTTTACGAGGGGCTATCAACCCCCACTCATCTTCACCTTTAACTACTATTTCCCTAATTTTCTGTAAGTCAACCTCTACAATTTCCTTCTTATCAAGCTCTGATTTAATGTCAGAGTAGTCAGCAATTTTTCCTTCTCCTTGAGGTTTTAAGACCTTTAAATAAACCCCATCATCAACTACTTTTATCTGAAAACTACCATCAACACTAATAGTGTCAACGGCAATATCAAGAAAATCTTCTTCACTTTTACTAATTGTATCACTATAAACTACTTTATATATCTTCTTTTTAGATCCTAGCCCTAAAAATCCTTTTTTTTCTTGATCTAGACTGACAGATATATTAGATTCTTTAAATTTATCACCAAGGGAATCTTTCCATTGCTCCCTGGCAAGGGATATTGCTTCATTTTTGTTTTTAGCTTCAAATTTCAATACTTTTTTCATCCTAACTCCCCCTGTCTATACATTTAAAGAGATATTAAAACAAGTCCTGCTTTTTCTTCCCCAACATACCCCGTAAGCGATAAACAGCTTTCTTGTGAATCTGTGATATCCTGGCAGGGGTAAGATCCATAATCTCTGAAACTTCCTTCTGTGTTAATTCCTCATAATAGACAAGTGCTACCACTAATTTTTCGTCCTCACTTAAACGGTCAATTGCAGTAGCCAACAACTCCTCTTTCTCTTTGTTCTGATATACACTATCTGGAGACATCTCCTTATTTTCCGGTAACATATCCATAACCCGGGTATCCCCAAACTCCTCGTATAAAGAAACCCATTGTGATGAATATAGCTTTTGATGGAGTTCTTTGATTTTATCCTCTGGTAATTCGGTAACATCCGATAATTCTTCTATTGTAGGCTTTCTCCCCATTTTTTTAACAAATTTATCAGTAGTCTCTTTTATACGCTTTCCCTCTCTACGTACAGAATGAGGGAGCCAATCTAATTTCCGTAAATGATCTATTATTTCACCACGGATCCTCCTGGAGGCATATGTTTTAAATAGTACACCTTTATTTATATCAAATTTATGAATAGCATCTATCAGTCCAAGAACACCGTAACTCATAAGATCATCTTCATCTATGAATATTGGTACCAGCATCTTAATCCTACCTGCATGATACTTTACTAATGGTAGATATTTAACCACCAATTCTTGAAAAGTATCTTGATCATTACTTTTTTTAAATTCTACCCAGAGAGCATATTCATCTTGACTTTTTGTTACCATTAATTACCCTCTCCTCTTTCAAGCTCCTGTTGAGCAACCTCCAGTACAGGAGGAGTCAATGGTGAAAAATCTCCTGCGTTTTCATTTACTTTTGCCGAATCTAGTGTCTTTGAATTTTGATTAATATCTTTGCTAATACTATCTTCTCCAGGAGGAGAATCACTGTTTCTATGCTGATTATTATTTCGCTCATCGCTATTTTTATTAATATCTTTAATATCCTTATCTGCTAAAAATTCTAATAAAAATACGATAATCCATACTAAAACAGCTGTTATTAAAGTGATCATAATTCCATTTATAAAAATATCTAATAGGGGATACCCCTTTATAAGTCCAATTATAATACTGATCGTGTAAACTAAAATAGCAATAAATAGTGAAGTATAAGTACGTAACTTCACCTATAACAACCCCTTTTGTCGTAATTCCCGTTGATAATCAAATAACCAACTTATAATTATATCTTGCTGACTTTGCCTAATATCTAAAAATTCAATACCTATAGCACTCCCATCAGGTAAATTATAATTATTTACAATCTCACCCTTCAATAGTACCTTCTCTAGATCAGGTATATCTACGGTCAATTCAATAATACCAGTTGTCGGTGTACTATCATCAGCTAGTAATTTAAGCCCACCAGCACTTATATCCAAAGTCATAGTTTCCGCAAAATCTTGACCTTTATTATCTTCTTCAGGATTGTTATCTACAATTCTATACTTAACTTTCCGTTTTGCCTCTATTCTAAAAAATTCCCTTCGTTGAATACGCTTTATTTCACTAGTTTGTTCTAATGTTAACAATGCCACAGGTTTACTCTGCCTACCAATTACTTTAGCTAAAAAGGTATAAGCGGCACTATTACCTGTACAAAATACTTGGACAGCTTGATCCATTCTTAAAGGCACTATTTCGCCTTTACTAAATGGAGCCGTAACTTTAAAGTCGCTTTTATTAATCTCTGCTACCTTACTTAAGTATGAGCCTTGATATGCCCCATTTTCTACTAAAATATCTATTCTTTTATTAACCTGAAGTTCCTTGATCATACCTTAATCCTCCTTATAGAAGCTAGATCAGTCACGGTTGAAAATACCTACTATTCTATACATAAAACCCTTCATGCCCCGAGATTCGGTATTTTGAACCCTATCTAACATCTTAGCAGCTACATCCTTTAATGCCCCTACAGCCTTGCTTTTAGGATAGGCAATTATAAATGGAGTTTGTTCTTTTACAGACTGTCTTACATCCTCATCATAAGGTATATAACCCATAATATCGATATCTAGTTTCAGATATTCTGTAATAACTTTTTTCATTCGATTTGCTACATTATTGCCCTCTTTTTGAGAGCTTGTCTGATTTATTATCAAACCAACCTTGTTTTTATACTTTTGATTTGCAAGAAATTTAACCAAGCTATAGGCATCCATTATAGCTGTAGGCTCTGGAGTTAAAACAATCATAGCTTCGTCACAGGCCATTATAAAATTAGTCACACTATAGTGTATACCTGCACCTATATCTATTATTATTATATCATAATTACTTTCCATATGCGAAGATGCTTCGATTAATCTCTTTACCTCTGTAGAACTAATATTTATTAAATCTTCTCCTGATGTACCAGGTAAGATATCAATACCATCAGGTCCATGTAACAAGGCGTCTTCAAACTTACATTTTCCTTTTAATACATGACTTAGATTATACCTTGGAGTTAATCCTAGTAAAATATCAAGATTAGCCATACCCAGATCTGCATCAAGTAATAAAACTCGTTTACCCATTCCCTGTAAGGTCAGCCCTAGATTAACTGTAATATTACTTTTCCCTACTCCTCCCTTACCACTAGCAACTGCAACTATTCTGGTATTACTTGCTTTTTGCGACACTTTCTCTCTTAATTTAGTAGCCTGATCATTCATGTAAATCCCCCATTATATATTTTACTAGTAGTGTTGGATCAGCAACCTGGATATCATCTGGTACATCTTGACCAAATGTAATATAAGAATAAGGAAAATCATTTTTATATTTTATATTAATGATATCACCGTATGTCATAGTTTCATCTAGTTTGGATAATACAATTTTATCGGGTTTTAAGGTAGAAAATTGCTCAATAATACCATTTATATCAGAACTCTTAATATTCATACTTATTATCAGATGTATCTCATCAACAAGATCTCTGGTAATCAATTTTTTCAGTCTCCCCAATTGTATTTTATCATTCCAACTACTACCTGCAGTATCTATAAACACCATATCAAAGTCGGCAAATTTCACATTAAGGGCTTGTTTCAGTTCATCTTTATTATAAACCACATGAAGAGGGATATTTATTATATCACTATATGTTTTCAACTGCTGAACTGCCGCAATCCTATATGTATCAGCAGTTATAAGACCAACCTTTTGACTTTCATCAAGGGTATATCGTGCAGCCAACTTAGCAATTGTCGTAGTCTTGCCAACACCTGTCGGGCCTATAAATGCAACTACCCGCGGGAGTTTATCAGTATTTATTGGTATTGGATCTGAGAAAAACTCTTCTAAGTTCTTTTCTGCAATTTGGAAAAGTTGTTCCTGATTATAGTGGCTTTTATTTAGCTTACTAATAAACTCTTTTCTAAATTCGCTATTTACCCCTTGTAAATTCAAATGTTGATAGATAATCCCTAATTGATTTGGTAAATCTCTGGCAAAGCTATCTGCTTGCCACTGTTTATTGAGCTCATTTATCATATTCTTCAGATTACCAATTTCGTCAAGGGTTTTTTTATCCTCTTTCCTCTCTTCTTCCAGGGCAGCTATTACCTCTACTTGAGTCTTTCCAAAGAAACCAAGAAAACCTTTTTTAAACTTTCTAGTATTTAATATAATCGCATCAGGACCTAGGTCGGCCTTTACTTTAAAAATCGTATCCTGCATCGTTGCACCAACGTATTTTTTAACCTTCAATAATATTCACCGTCCCCAAAACCTGGATATTTGCCAATGAATCAAGTTCATTATAGGATAGGGTAATAAGTTCTTTTAATGAACGATAAGTCAATTCTTTTATAGGTCTTCTTAACATAGGTGCTGTTAACAATATAGGTTGATATCCTTGTTGTAATAATTTTTGAACTTCATCTGCTATACTTTGAATTAATTTCTGAGTTACAGCAGGCTCTAATGCCAAGTAATTACCCTGATCAGAGGCCTCCAGATTCTGACTTAATGTATCCTCTAATTGTGGATCAAAGGTAACTACATACAGATTCCCATCTTCCTCTATAAATAGATTAGTAATTTGTCTCGTCAATGCCTGTCTAACATACTCTGTAAGTAATTGTACATCCTTAGTTCTCGGTGCATAATCAGCTAATGTCTCCAGGATAGTCACCATATCTTTAATCGGTATGCCTTCCCAAAGTAAGTTCTGCAATACCTTTTGTATTTCACCCAATGTCATCAGATCAGGTAGTAATTCATCTATTACTGCAGGGTAATCCTCTTTAATGTTATCAATTAGATTCTTAACCTCTTGTCTACCTAATAATTCATAGGCATGTTCACGAATAACCTCAGTCAGGTGTGTTGCCATTACTGATGGTGGATCAACTACTGTATAGTTGTTCATCTCTGCATCATCCCGTTGCTCTTCTCTTATCCAGATTGCAGGTGTACCAAAAGCCGGCTCCTTTGTCTCAGTTCCATCTAAATCCTTTGTTGTTAAACCAGAATCCATTGCCAGATAATGATCAGGCATTATTTCATATCTACTAATTTCGACACCCTTTAACTTTATTCTATATATGTTTGGCTCTAATTGCAAATTATCTAGTATTCTAACAGGCGGAATTACCATACCCAATTCTATAGCGGTCTGTCTCCTAATCATAGACACTCTATCCAGGAAATCTCCACCCTGTTCAGGCAAGACCAAGGATATTAAATTATAACCAACTTCTACCTCCATTGGGTCAACTTTAAGTAAAGTATTTATCTCTTCAGCCTGAGGTCGTCTCTGCGAGGCTGCAAGTTCTTCTTCCGTTTCTTCTATTTCTTCTTCACCACTTGGTATTTGACTTGTAATAAGGTAAGCAATTCCACCGATTCCTAAAGCCAATACTAAAAAAGGAACAGTGGGGAGACCAGGAATAAATCCTAATATACTTAAAACACCACTGGCTATAAACAAAGGCTTCGGTTGTGCTGATAGCTGTTTGGTCATTTCCTGTCCCATATTATTAGAAGATGCAGCTCTGGTAACCACTAAACCTGTAGCAGTTGAGATTAGTAAAGCCGGAATCTGACTAACCAACCCATCACCTACAGTCAATAAAGCATACGTCTGGGCGGCTTCTGCTAGCGGCATTCCTTGCTGCATAGAACCAATTATTAATCCGCCAATAATATTTATAATAGTAATTATAATACCAGCAATAGCATCACCTTTTACAAATTTACTAGCACCATCCATAGCACCATAGAAATCAGCTTCCTGGCGTATTTTCTCTCTCATTTCTTTAGCAGTTATATCATCAATAGCACCAGCATTAAGGTCAGCATCAATACTCATCTGTTTACCAGGCATAGCATCTAGAGTAAAACGCGCCGCAACCTCAGCAACCCTCTCAGATCCCTTTGTGATAACAACAAACTGAATAACAATTAAAATAAGGAATATTATAAGTCCAACAACAAAATTACCACCAACAACGAAATTACCAAAACTGGTAATTATGCTACCTGCATAGCCCTGCCCTAATATCAATCGAGTAGTAGAAACATTAAGACCCAATCGGAATAATGTAGCAAAAAGTAATAAAGAAGGGAAAACCGAAAACTCTAATGGCTCTACAACATAGATACTTACAAGTATGATTACCATAGAAAAAGTAATATTAGCCGCCAGCAATAGATCCATTAAAAATGTAGGCAGTGGTATAATAAACATAATAACAATACCAACAATTGCCAGTGCAAACAAAATATCACTACTACCATTCAACTGTTTCATGACCAAATTTTCTTCTGTCGTAGCCATCTTTCCTCTCCTTTCTTTAAAGATTATATTTGCACACTACCCACGCCTAATATTTCTCCGAATCCCTGTAAATATAAGCCAGTATTTCGGCTACGGCCTGATAAAGGTCACCAGGGATTTCATCACCAATCTCTGCAGTAGCATTAAGAGCCCTGGCTAAAGGTTTGTTTTCAACTATTTCTATATTATTTTCTCCAGCAACTTCCTTAATCTTTTGGGCAATAAAACCCTCGCCCTTAGCAAGTACTATAGGTGCTTCCATTGTTTCCAAGTCAAACTTAAGGGCAACAGCAATATGAGTAGGGTTTGTTATTACAACATCTGCATCTTCTACAGAAGAAATCATCCTGTTCATACTCATCTCTCGCTGTATCTGACGCCTCTGAGACTTAACCTGTGGGTCACCCTCCATCTCCTTGTACTCTTCCTTAACTTCCTGTTTGGTCATCTTTAAATTACGCATAAACTCCCAACGCTGGTAGATATAATCGATAATACCTAAGATAACAAGAAATATAATTATATTTACTGCAATTCTGAAAATCAATTGACCTGTAAATAGTAAAGATGGCTCTAAACCACGCTGAGTTAGTGTTATGAGTGTTGGCCAAGCCTTCCTTAATTGAGTATATGCCAAATATGAAATAACAGAGGCCTTAGCAAGTGACTTTATTAATTCTATCAAAGACTTCAACGAAACCAAACGTTTTGCCCCTTCAAGAGGGTTTAACTTATTGAACTTAGGTTGTATAACCTTTGTTGTAAAACGAGGTCCAACTTGTACAAAATTAATAAAAACACCAATAATAGCTGAAGCGACCATAACTGGTGCTACAGTTCGCCCAATATACAAAAAAACATCTATTAAAATAGTGTACGAATTATCTAAAGTAATCTCAGGTAAAGTAGAGAAAGAAAAAAAACTCCTCATCTTCCCTGTTAAAGACTGTATAAAATTAGTAAATATATAATATAAAACAAAAAAACTAGCCATCAAAGTAAAGGCAGAGTTTAATTCCTGACTTTTAGCTGATTGTCCTTCCTCCCGGGCTTTCTCCAGTTTCCGCGGGGTTGGTTTCTCTGTTTTCTCTCCACTAGGATTATCAGGCATTAATTCTCCCCCCTTTTATAATTCGGACTTAAACTTTAAAAATAAAGACCGCTTAGCCATAACTTCATTCATGGAAAAAAGCTAATTCCCTATTCCTCTTCCAGGCTATAAATAACAAAATAAACTCACTTCGTTACACTACGTTCAAACATAATTTTGTTAACCATTTAT
Organism: Halanaerobiales bacterium; assembly: GCA_016278415.1. The sequence continues at coordinate 3,492 of JADQBV010000004.1, read as the reverse complement.
AGCCTTCCATGCGGCATAGGAGCTTTTTATAACATTCATTCAGCAAATAGCTAACCTGGTAGAATGAATTAATAACGAAAGTTGTATATTTAAGTTCCAATCATGAAAGTTAATTAAGTAACTCAAGTATTCTATATATATTCTTGAACATATCAGCAAAAAGAGTACCCGTATAATTTATTATAATACTAATTGATAAAAAGAGCATTACAAAACCCACTAATATTTTTAAAGGTAGACCAACTACAAATATATTTAACTGGGGTATAGTTCGAGCCAAAAAACCAAGTATTATATCTGCTATAAATAGTGTAGCCACTATTGGAAGTGCAACCTTAAAGGCCAGTACAAATATATCTGCTGTACTTCTTAATAATACTTCAATGCTTTGGTTTGTCAAGACTGCGCCACCTAAGGGTATTATATCAAAACTATGCTTAATAGCCCTAATCATTATATGATGACCATTAATAGCTAGAAAAAGTAATGTAATTAATACATTTTTAAACTGCCCCATCATAGGAAGGGTATCTCCGTGAATTGGGTCTGCTACATTTACCATGGCAAAACCCATCCTCATATCGATAAATCTCCCGGCCAATTGTATAATTGCAAAAGGCAAATATGCCATAAAACCAATTACAAGACCTATTAAAAGTTCACGTAAAATCTCTATAAGAATCAACATCTCATGTCCAGGTAAGGCATGGGTACCTGAAATTAAGGGTAATGTTATAAGTGCAAATATAAAAGAAAGACCAACCTTTATTCTGGAAGGTATTATTCTACTACTAAATATAGGTGTAATCAAAAATAAACCAGAGAACCGAAATAAAAGAAGTATAAAATGATAGGTATAATTGCTTAATATATCTCCTAAGGTCATAGATTAACACCCTTCATAATTCTTAATGAAAAAATAGTATAAAGTGAAGGTACAATTGAACGGAATCAGCCAATATATTGGGGAATACTTTGAAACAAATTTATAACAAAATCAACCATAGTAGAAAGCATCCATGGACCAAAAAATACTACAGATAGCATAATTACCAGTATCTTAGGAATAAAAGCCAGGGTTTGTTCTTGAATCTGTGTCGTAGCCTGAAAGACTGCTACTAAAAGTCCAGTTAATAGACCTAGACTCAATACAGGTAAAATTAACTTTATTACTGTGTATAACCCTTCTCTTCCCAGTGATATTACCACTGATTGATCCATCCGATTACCCCCTTAAAATTTAGCAATATTATACTTTATATCATAACTATTCTATAACAATCTTTTTCAAATGTTTTATCATCTATCTCAAAGTTTAAATTTCACTATCTAGATACCTATATATGTCAGGCAAAGGTCTTAATCAGTGTCTCTATTATTAAATACCATCCATCTACAAGTATAAACAAAAGTAATTTAAATGGAAGCGAAATCATAACTGGTGGTAACATCATCATACCCATTGACATCAGAATACTTGCTATTACCATATCTATCATAATAAAAGGCAGATATATCATAAAGCCGATTTGGAAAGCACTCTTCAATTCACTTATAACAAATGCAGGTATCAAGACAAACAAAGGTATATCATCCCTGTTGTCAGGCCGCTCAACATTGGCCATATCTACGAATAAAGCCAAATCCTTCTCCCGGGTTTGATTGAACATGAATTCCCTTAATGGTTCTGCAGCTCGCTGGTAGAAAGTGTCTGTTTCTATTTCCTGATTAATAAAAGGCTGTAAGGCATCTGTATTTATGGTCTGCCAGACCGGTGCCATTATGAAGACTGTCATAAACAAAGCTAAACCTATCAAGACTTGATTAGGTGGCATCCGTTGTGTGGCCAGGGCATTCCTTATAAGTGATAAAACAATAATAATCCTGGTAAAAGAAGTTACCATGATTAAAAATGATGGAGCTAAAGAAATGACTGTTAAAAGTAATAAAATTCTTAAAGAATCAACAAGACCTTCACCTTCTTCAGCTTCCTGGTCATTGCCGATTTGCAAATTAATATTAGGGAGTTGAAACTCTTCTGCGCTCACAGATATAGAAAATATAGTCAGAAACAAGATTAATACAATAAAAATATATATGGATTTATTTTTGATCATTATCATCACGCCCATTAAAATAGGAAGTGGGTTTATTAATAAATTCCTGAATATATTCCTTAAAGTTTTTGCTAATTTTACCATCTTGGGCTTCTATCTCTACAAATTCATCTGCTGACCAACTTTCAAGGAGTTTAACATTATCATTTGCAACACTAATTAGTAATACCTTATCTTTTGCTTCTATAAGTGATAGACTTATTTTGGGAGAGATATAAACCCGCTCAAGCACCCGAATATATCTACCATTTTGAGTCATCATCCGATTCTTCATAAAATAGGCTATTAAATATATCAAACCTAAGACCAGGGCTAAGTATATTACTATTTTTATGACTTCCCAACTGTAATTCATAACTAATCCCCTTACTAATTTGATATTACTTGAAAATTTATATGGAACTTAGTGGTTTATTCCTCAGTTTATCGCACTAAAGAAAAAATGAAATGTTGGCGAAAACTTCTATATATTATTTATTCTCTCCATAGGACTAATGATATCTTTTACTCTAAACCCAAAGTTTTCATCAATCACTACGACTTCTCCCTTAGCAACTAGCTTTCCATTTACAAGCAAATCCACAGGTTCACCAGCTAATTTATCTAATTCTACAATGGAGCCTTCACCAAGATCCAAAATATCTTTAATAGTCATCTTGCTTTTACCTAGACGTACTGTCACTTGCAGAGGAACGTCTTGTATCAGTTCCATATTCTGTGGTAGTGCTGCTGTTGCGGCATGATCAAAATCAGGGAATTGAGCCCGCTGTACCCCTACTGGGTCATGGCTAACCTCTCTACTAGTGTTATATGCGGCAGCTACTTCTCTTCTTTGCTGGCCTATATTATCACTCGGGTGAGGAGTATTTTGTTTATTAGGTTCTTGTTGTTGCTGTTGTTGTGGAGCTGCCTGAGATTGTAGTTCTTCATTTAAGGCATCTGCTACAGCTTCCTCTTCCTGCTCTATTTTTTCATCAGATATTTCTTCTTTTGCTGTTAAGCCACCACTATCATCATTTGTAAGTCTGGCTACTAATCTTCTTGTGAAATCTAGCGGTGCTAACTGCTTAAAACTACTATCTATTAGATCACCAATTTTAAGCTGAAAGGATGTGTCTACTAATAAATCATCATCTTGAAAATGAATATCCTCATCACCAATAGCCTCATTCAATTTAAGGTGTTTGGAAACAGGTGGCGAAATATTAACCATTTCATCTATAATACTTGATAATGAAGTAGAAGATGAACCCATCAGCTGATTCATAGCCTCTCCTACTGCACTAATCCTAATCTCATCAAGTTCGCCGTCAGTGTTGCTACCATCACCACCCATCATTAAATCAGCAATAATGGCAGCATCTTCTTCTTTTAT
>JADQBV010000138.1 GCA_016278415.1 Halanaerobiales bacterium | reverse complement strand
ATTAAAGCAGTTGATGATAATAATTTTAGTATATATTCTATAGAAAATATTGACCAGGCAATAGAATTAATGATGGGTAAATCTGCAAAAGAGGTTCATAAAAAAGTACAAGAAGTATTAAGTGAATATGCTGACAAAGTTGCTAATTTTGGTGGAGATGATGAATCCGAGTAAATGAGGGTTGCTAAAATGAACAAAAGGGAATTGGGTGATTTCGGAGAAGATAAGGCAGTAGAATATTTAGTGAAGCAAGGCTATACAATTCTTAATAGGAATTTTAGATATGCCCGTGGGGAGATCGACATAATTGTATGTAATCAAGAGTTTATAGTCTTTGTAGAAGTAAAATTAAGAAGAAGTATGAAATACGGAGTCCCTCAATCTGCTGTAGATCAAAGAAAGCAAGAAAAGATAAAGCGAGTTGCTCAATATTATTTGCTGAGAAATAAAAGTAAAAAAAAGCTTAGGTTTGATGTAATAAGTATTCAGATTAGTGAGGGTAAAGGGCAGTTAAGGCATTTTGAAAATGCTTTTTAGCTAGAATGGGGAGGATTATAAATGTTATCAAGGGTGATTAGTGCTACAGTTATAGGCATAGATGGACTTATAGTGGAGGTAGAGGTTGATTTATCTCGAGGAATTCCTGCCTTTGATATTGTAGGTTTACCAGATGCGGCAGTTAGAGAATCAAGAGAGAGAGTCAGAGCCGCCATTAAAAACTCTGGATATGACTTCCCTATTCAGCGTATTACCATTAATCTTGCTCCTGGAGATATAAAAAAGATTGGACCTCATTTTGACCTAGCGATAGCAACAGGTATACTGGACGCCTGCGAGCATTTCACTTCTGATGTAACAGATTATTTATATGCAGGGGAATTATCATTGACCGGTGATTTAAGGGCTGTAAAGGGAATCTTACCTATGGTTTTAAAAGCACGTGAACAAGGTTTAAAAGGTATCATTGTACCAGAAGATAATTATTTGGAGGCTTCGTTAGTTGATAATATAAAAGTGATTCCTATTAGAAAACTATCTGATTTGATTAATTACTTTAATGCGGGAGAGATATTAAGTAAGGCTCATAAACAAGTAGCTGCTACTGTTGAAAAAGATATTATATATAGTATTGATTTTTCTGAAGTAAAAGGGCAGGAAGAGGCCAAAAGGGCAATGAAAATTGCTGCAGCTGGTAGCCACAATTTAATAATGGTCGGTCCCCCGGGATCTGGGAAAACTATGTTAGCTAAGAGGTTGCGTACAATACTTCCACCATTAACAGAAAAAGAAGCCTTGGAATTAACAAAAATATATAGTATTATGGGTCTGTTAAATTCTAATAAAGGCTTAATGGAAGAGCGACCTTTCCGTACACCACATCATAGTATATCAACATCTGGTTTAGTAGGGGGAGGGCGTATACCTGAACCTGGGGAAATTAGTTTAGCGCATTATGGGACATTATTTCTTGATGAATTACCTGAGTTTCAACGAAATGTCCTTGAGATGCTTAGACAACCAATGGAGGAAGGATTAGTTAATATAGTTAGAGCTACTATGAGTGCTACTTTCCCAGCGCAGTTTATGTTGATAGCAGCCATGAACCCTTGTCCTTGTGGTTATTATGGTGATGATCGACATGAGTGTACCTGTACAGGACCACAAATCAATAAATATCGTGCTAAGGTATCCGGCCCATTAATGGATCGTATAGATATTCAGATTGAGGTTCCCGCTTTAAGTGTTGACGAGATAACGGGGGAGATTAACAGAGGTGAAACTTCAAGGAGTATGAGGCAGGAAGTAGTCGAGGCACATCAGATACAAATGAAACGCTATAAAGATGACCATATAAATTTTAATTCACAACTAACTGGTAAAAAACTACAAGAATACTGTCAGGTAGAAGACCAAGGCTTACATTTACTAAAAAATGCTATTGATAAATTGGGTTTGAGTGCCCGAGCGTATGATAGGATTTTAAGATTAGCTAGAACAATAGCAGATATGGATAAAAGTCAAATCTTACAGACAGATCATGTGGCAGAAGCTATCCAGTATAGGAGTCTTGACCGGAAGATGGAGTATTAAAAAGTAATGTCAAAAAATTTACGAAAAAGTGATGTTGGAGATAGAGTTTAGTCTTAAGTAATTGTATTGTATTAAAAAGTGGAGGTTTTTATGAAAATATTTCATTTGTATCATAGTGGTGTTGCCATAGCGGATAAAAATACATTGTTGATATTTGACTATTATCTTGATAAAATAGACAATACTAACATTGATAATGCTAAGACTGATTATAATCATCTATCTAATGGGATTATTAGAAAAGATACAATTAAAAAATATGACAATATTTACGTTTTTGTTACTCATCGACATAGTGATCATTATAATCCTGTTATATTTGAATGGGAGCAGTATAATGATAACATAAAATATATTTTAAGTGATGATATACCAAGAAATAATCTAAGTAATAATCTAAATAAAAATGAGAAAATTTATTATATGAAAAAGGGCAAAGAAATTTCTATAGATAATATCAATATCTATGCCTATGGATCAACAGATCAAGGTATTTCATTTTTACTAAGTTATAATGATAAAACTATTTTTCACGCAGGTGATTTAAATTGGTGGCATTGGAATAGCTTCTCAGACGAACAACTACAACAAGAAGAAGATGATTTTAAAAATGAGATTGATAAACTAAAAGGCAATAAAATCGACATTGCTTTTGTTCCTGTTGATCCTAGATTGAAGGATAATTATTACCTAGCAGGGGAGTATTTTATAAAGACTTTAAAACCGAATTTATTTGTACCAATACACTTTGAAGGTGAATATAATATAACTGAGAAATTCACAGAAAAGTTTTCTGACTGTGATACTAGGTTTGCTATAATTAATAAGCCGGGTGAGGAAATATTGTACTAAATTTTAATATTGTACTAAAAATTTAATAATAGTGTGTGTTCGAAAAGCTTTATTTTAGGTGATTATATTTCCCGGAACGAAGTTAAGGTGCTACCGTTGAGTGAAGGGATGTATAATCACTGGAGTATAAGCGGTGACTTATCGAACAGACTCTAATAAAAAGAGTGAGGTGGTTTTATTATGGGGAAATATAAAAAAGTGATTATACTTAATAATGAGATTGAGGCAAACATAATGGATGATATATTAAATGATCGAGAAATACCACATATGACTAGATCATATCACAGCCTTGCATATGATGGTATATTTCAAGTAGAGGGTTGGGGACAT
>JADQBV010000373.1 GCA_016278415.1 Halanaerobiales bacterium | reverse complement strand
AATTGTAGCCAATCAAAGAAAAATGGTAAAATCTGGGAAAGGTGAAATGCAATTTGGAGGTGTTATTTATTCTGATTCTGCAGATAAAGCCACTAGATTTATAGCCAATTGTAATCAAAGAAAAATTCCTTTGGTTTTCTTACAAGATGTAACTGGCTTTATGGTAGGTTCCAAATCAGAACATGGGGGAATCATAAAAGACGGCGCAAAAATGGTAAATGCTGTAGCCAACTCCGTAGTTCCTAAATTCACCATTATTACAGGAAACTCATTTGGAGCAGGAAATTATGCCATGTGTGGAAAAGCTTATGACCCAAGATTAATTGTTTCTTGGCCATGGGCAGAATTAGCCGTTATGGGAGGCTCACAAGCAGCAAAGGTTTTGGTTCAAATTCAAGAATCTACTCTCAAAAAACAAGGAAAGGAAATTACAACAGAAGAACATAATGAACTTGTAGAAAAAATCACTCAGAACTACACCAAACAAACAAAAGTAGAATATTCAGCAGCTAGAATTTGGGTTGATGCTATTATCAATCCTTTAGACACCAGAAAATGGATATCAAATGGTATAGAGGCTGCAAATCATTCCCCTATAAAAGAAAAGTTTAATTTGGGAGTAATACAGGTTTAAAATAACTAAACATTATCAAGCCAATCCGAAATTATAAAAAATGGTAATGTGGTCAAAAATAGTTGGTGTTTTTCACAAAAATAATTCGTAATATTTGGCGGTTGATTGGAAGAGGAAGTAAGCAATGCTGAGGAGCAACTTACCAGCAATACAATCAGCGCTGTAAACAATAGTTTAGAGGGATGGTTTTTGCCATCCTTTTTTGTAAATTATTGGAACAGCTTTATGGCTAAAAAAACCTTTTACGACTTTATATTTTTATAAAAAAGATACCATTGAATAAATTTTTTTCTCCGACTTTTGGTAAGCCCTCGATGAATATTTAGATTGCCTTTCAAATGACCGAAAAAAGATTCTATTCCATTAGTTGTTTTTGGGATTTTATGATTTTGCAGGAAAGTAAACATATTTGGTAAAGCCTTTCTGATAACAGAAAAACACCTTCTCACCATTTTATGTGTGTACCAAAATCTTCCAGTTTCCAGACTGTAAGATTTTTCATTTAGAAAGTCTTTATGCTTCTCAAACCAGTCCAAAAATTCTTTGATCCAATATTGCTTTTTAACTTCATCATCAATAAAATGAAGTTTACAGACAATTTCACGCAATTCAAAACCAGCTTCAGATTTTGGATAAGCAGAAAGCCATATTTTACACATTCTCTGAATATGAACCAAACATCTCTGAACAGGAACTTTCGGACAAACTTTACGGATGGCTTTCAGTAAAGATTTGTCGCCATCACAAGTTATACCACCAATTTTTATTCCTAAATTCAGAATGTTTTCCAAATCCTCTTTCAGTTCTTCATAATGCTCTCCGTCTGTAATTCTATAAAGTTGAGTTTGTTTAAAAACATTGTCTCTATATACAACCAAACAGATTTCATTGGAAAAATAAGTGCCATCAATCAGCAAATAAACCTCCTTGTTCTGTCTGTAACTGAGTTTTGGGGCTTTGCTAAGCATCACATTAAAATACCGTTGAAGAGTGCTTACCGAATATCCTGATTCTGCTGAAATCTGCTCATAAGTTTGTTTTCCGACAATCCATTTTTTGAACCAAATTTCTTTGTTTTTCAAACCCACAGATTTATTTTCCGAAGTAAAATAAATACCACAATTTTTACATTTAAAACGCCGTTTACCATTTTGCTTTCCCCAGGAAATCACATCCAGACTTTTACAACTCCAACAACGATTTTTTTTAAATTTTCAGTCATAAAAAAAGTTTATTGAAACAAAGTTCAATAAACTTTCTGTATCATCTGTAATAATAGGCACTACAAAGAATTTTACCAACTATTTTTGACTATTAAACCTAAAAAATAAAAAAACCTTTTTCTAATGATGGAATTCCAATGAAGTGTATTTGCACTACTTAAAATTTTTGGTTGATACCAATTCAAAATATGGCATTTTTTAAATCAATTTATGCTTATTTGAAAAAAAATTGGTTATATCTTTTCAATTTACACCCTTTATTGAAGTGTGTTTTCAAAATAGTCTTTTAAATATTCAATTCTCATTTTTGTTAGATAGGTCAATTCATTATACCATCTTACAGGAAAAAAAGATCCTTCTTTATTGATAAGTTTCATGTGGTTATCTCTTTTTTGAATCCATATTTTATGACCAGTAAGTATTTTATTGGTCATTTCTTTTTGTGTCTTGTATTTTAGCAACAGCTTATTCTGCAGAACATTTAACTCATTCCATGTTTTTTCATATTTTTTTTCTGCGATTTCATTTAACTCAAGCTGAGTTTGTGACATAAAATAACCTGAACATAAAATAGTCATAAAAATTAAAAACTTTTTCATCATTATTTTTCTAGGTAGCCTAAATCAATATTAACTACTATAGGACATACACTATCAGTTTCTATAACGGAAATAGAAACTACAGGAGTTACTCTGTCTAAGATTTTTGGATTTATACTAAATTGCATTGCTTTTCTATGTCCTGGAGAATTATGAAATGCATTAATAATTGCTTTTGCTGTTTCTTGGTCATTCTTAAGCTTTAAGCTACATTGGATGAGTATTTCACCTACCCACCGAATAGGGAGTACCTGTCTTGCTCTTTCTTCAAAAGTCATTTCTTTAAAATGAGGTAAGTTTATTCTCTCATTATGTAGTTGTTCACTGCTATAGTCTAAAGAAGAATAGCCAAGTTCATTCATGGTTTTCAAATAAATGGCGTGATACCTTGCCATTTCTGAAGATTTTACATCATAAGTAAGTGCTACTAAACCATGTTTTTTACGATAAAAATTGAGCTCCTTTATTACTGCTTGTTCAAGTTTTGTTTGGGAAAACAAAACTTGAGACAATATTAATATTAAATATTTTATATTCATTAATAAAATTAGTTCGTTATATATTTTTGCAACAGAAGACATTTTTCATATTCTTCAATTTCTTCAAGATGCTTTAACAAATGGATTAAATCATTTTTAATTTCAGAAATTTTAAATTCATTCTTTTCAAAAACATCATGTTTTACTAAAAAATCAAACATTTTGTTGTAATAATCAAAAGTGTTCCCTTTTGATCTTAATTGAACTAATTCCAAAAGATCAATGCTAAAATCATTAAACATTTATTCTGCAAAACCGGTAACTATTGCTATTGAAGCATAATTATCAAATTGAGAAGG
>JADQBV010000127.1 GCA_016278415.1 Halanaerobiales bacterium | reverse complement strand
TAACAACATTTGCAGCCTGTGGGCCACGATCGCCTTCAACTACTTCAAATTCAACTTCTTGACCTTCTGCTAGGCTTTTGAAACCTTCATCCTGAATAGCAGAAAAATGTACAAATACGTCGTCGCCTTCTTCTCTTTCAATAAAGCCAAAACCCTTTTGATCATTAAACCATTTTACTTTACCATTATAAATCATTAAATATATTCCTCCTAAATTTTCTTTGGGCAAGTGTAACTGTTTTTTTAAATGCCCCACTTGTGACTACTATACCATACAAATATGGTAAAATCAACAGGTTTTTCACAAATCTTATTCAGAAAATTAATGAAAAGTCTAAGATACTTCTTCTTTTTCTCCCATACTTGAATTTATGAGTTTCAAACATAATTTGCAATCTCCCAATGCCCTATGTTCTTGTTTATTAATACGTAGTTTGGAAGTTGCAACTTCCAAACTGATATATCTACTCGTTCCAATAAACTCCATTTCATTATGCATTAAGCATTGATAGTTTACATTTAAATTGAAGGTTTGTTTTATCATTCTCGCATCAAATTTGGCATTATATGCTATCATGATTCTATTTGTTAAAATATCTTTAACCCTATTACCTACCAATTTAACTCCTGGGGCAGTTTCAATTTCTCCATTTGAAATCCCATGTACTTTTTCTGCAGCCCAATGTATCCGTTTATTAGAATTTACCAAGGTATTTAATAAAACATTACCATCTAAATCAATAATTGCAATTTCAATTACTTTATCATTTTTACCAAGTCCTGTTGTCTCAGTATCAACTATACAATAATCATTTTTGTTATTAACCCATATCCTTCTTTTCCTCAAGGCATTTTCTTTAGACATATCTAAACCCCCATATTTCTTAGCGTAATGTCAAATTATGTATTATTCTTTCTATGTATATCAGATTCTATTATACAGTTTTCTACAAATATGATTAATCTCCTTTTCTATTAACTAAGTATTTTTTAAAAATATGCCTATTTTGCATAATAAGTTATTTTTACTATAGATAAATCCATAGAAAAAGACAGACGCTATAAATACGTCTGTCCATTAATTATTATTCACATTGATTATAATTTAGTAGTTTGTTTTCATATTTATAATCTTAGTATTTTATTTTAATATTTCTGATCCTAATTTAATAATTTGATTCTTTTAGTTCAAAATACTTCTGGTCATGAAGACAGGCTGGGCATTTTTTAGGTGCTTCTTTTCCCTCATGGACATATCCACAGTTATCACATTTCCATCGCACAACTTCGTCTTTTTTGAATACCTTCTCTTTTCTTAAATTATCAAGTAATTTTAAATATCTTTTTTCATGCTCAGCTTCAACTTCAGCAATTTTTTTATATGCCGCAGCTACAGCAGGAAATCCTTCTTCTGCTGCTACTTTGGCAAACTCTGGATATAATTCAGTATACTCTTCGTTTTCTCCAGCTGCTGATGCCTCCAAATTTTCTTCAGTTGTTCCAATGACCCCTGCTGGATATGATGCAGTAATTTCAACCATACCGCCTTCTAGAAACTTAAAGAAACGCTTAGCATGTTCTTTTTCATTCCTTGCTGTTTCCAAAAATATAGCCTCAATCTGCTTGTATCCTTCTTTATTAGCCTGTGATGCAAAATATGTATACCTAGTTCTAGCCTGTGATTCCCCGGCAAATGACTTTAATAAGTTAGCTTCTGTTTTCGAACCTTTTAATTTCGTCATAATATCCCTCCATTTTTATATATAAATCTATTATACGTTATTTAAGTACTAAATTAAAGTGATTTTTCTAATATCTTTTAATATCTTTCTTACTTAACTCCCATTAAGTGGACAAAAATATAATACACTTCCTTTGTATCTCATACTTTTGACAAGTACTAATATCTAAAAAAGGATGCAGAGGACTAGCCCCCACAACCTTTTACTATAGACATTTGATTTTAAAACTTTATCTTGCCGCGAAAGTTTAGCTTTTTGAAGTTATACCACTTATTTGTTTAATGATTTAAGATTTAACTATAAAAATTTAAATTACTTATAGCTTTCCCATTTTTCTTTAAGGTTTTCATTCTGTAATGTTTCCATTATATATTTAGCATATTCATCACCATTAGCACCAGTATCTCTACCAGTCATAACTAATTTCTTCTCATAATTACTACATATATCTAAAGCCATTTGTAGACTAGCTGCTTCTTCTACATAACCAATATGGTCTAATAACATACCGGCAGCTCTGATAATACTACTAGGATCAGCATATTTACCTCTTCCTTCTTTTACCATTCTAGGAGCAGATCCATGAATAGCCTCAAACATAGCATACCTTTTTCCTATATTGGCACTACCTGCTGTACCAACACCACCCTGGAATTCAGCAGCTTCATCTGTTAAAATATCTCCATAAAGATTTGGTAAGACCATGACTTTAAATTGTTGTCTTCTCTTTTCATCAACAAGTTTAGCAGTCATAATATCAATATACCAATCATCCCATTCAACCTCTGGATAATCTTTAGCAATTTCCTTTGCCACATCAAGAAATAAACCATCTGTGGTTTTAACTACATTGGCTTTAGTAACAACAGTTACTTTATTTTTCCCACTATTTTTAGCATATTCAAAGGCCGCTTTAATAATCCTATATGAACCCTCATAGGTAGTTACAGTAAAGTCTATAGCTAAATCATCATTAACCCTAGCCCCATTACTACCTAGAGCATATGCCCCTTCAGTATTTTCACGGAAAAACATCCAGTCTATACCATCTTCAGGTACTTGTACTGGACGAACATTTGCAAAGAGATCTAACTCTTTTCTCATTGCAACATTAGCACTTTCTATATTTGGCCATGGGTCACCAGCTCTAGGTGTAGTTGTTGGTCCTTTTAATATTACATGGCATTCTTTCAGCTGTTCAACAATATCATCAGGTATTGCTTGATTACATTCTGCCCGTTTCTCGATAGTTAATCCATCAATTACTCTAATTTCCACCTTACCATTCTTAACATCGTCCTCTAATAAGAATTCAATAATTTTCTGTGCTTCATCAGTTATGTATGGACCTATACCGTCACCACCAACAATTCCGATAATAATCTGGTCAAGACTACTATAATCTACAAAATCCTTAACAGACTTCATCTGCTCGATCCTATCAAATTGATCTTCAATTAATTTTCCAAAATGCTCTTTAGCTTGATTAATATAATTTGCTTTATCCAAAATTAGTCCTCCTTATTATAATTATTCGTTAACTTGGATTTTTAAACA
>JADQBV010000174.1 GCA_016278415.1 Halanaerobiales bacterium | reverse complement strand
ATGGTAAAAATTATTCTTTTATCTGATTTATTCAGGTCATCGATTATTCTATCCAGTTTTGGTATTTCTTTAATATCTAAATTATCTTTCCTATACTTTACATCACTACTATTAAAAAAGGCTCTAATATTCTCTATACCGGTGATATTATAGGGCCGTAAAGGAATTTCAAAGATATCCAGTTCCTGCAGACCGGCAGGAATATTCTTGAGTACTGTCTGTTGTTTTTTATATACTTGAGTTGAAAGATGATCATTATGTTCCTGTAGAACACCATTAATAATTAAAAGTTGATTATTTATACCAATATTCTGCAATTCTTTAGAAGCCCTTTCAGCCTCGAGTAAAGTTGATGGTTCTGGACGTGATATCAGTATAAGAGTGGTTTTTTCCCTATCAGCAAGGGTATCAACTGCCTTTTTATAGATATCCTTCTTATCTTCAAGACCTGATAATTGACCCAGACAGGAAGCACCATGGCTGCTTTCGCTTATAAAATCAGTCCAGGCTGAAGGAAGCTGCAGCATTCTTAAGGTATGACCGGTAGGAGCAGTATCAAAGATGATATGATCATATTCTGCAGCAGCCTTTTGATCTGTTATAAAAGTTGAGAACTCATTAAAAGATGCTATTTCTACAGTACATGAGCCTGAAAGTTGTTCTTCCATATTTTCCAGGACTGTTTCCGGTAATTTACCTCTATAGGGGCCAATTACACTTTCTTTATATTCGGCTGCTGCCTCTTCAGGGTTGAAATTAGCCACTGTTAAATTAGGGACTGCTTCTATCTGTATCCCTTTATTATTCAATTCTGTATTAAAGACATCCTGGAGATTCGAAGCCGGATCGGTACTTACCAGCATGACCTTCTTCCCTTGATCGGCCAGAGCAACGGCAATAGCACAGGCTGTTGAAGTCTTACCAACCCCACCCTTTCCAGTAAAAAATAAGTATTTTGTCAAGTTAACATCTTCTATCTTAAACTCTTTAAACATAATTTCAACTCCATATTATTCTGTGATTTAATAATACTAATTTTAATCTAATTAATGAAATTCTTTAATTAATCTAGAATTTCTGTTTTGCAGACCAGTCAATAACTGGCTGTTGAACTAACATTGTTATCTTTTTTAGCAGCAGTCGTCTCCACTACAGCAACCGCTCTCAGGTTCTGTCTTCTTTGATAAGAACTCTTTTGAGACCTCTAATAATTCACAGAATTCCTGATTAGTAGGATAATCTTTTTTCTTGACAACTTCCCCATCAAGCATAGTAACTGGAAGTACTTCAGCACCTTCTTTTTCCAGTAATTCATTTATAGTTTTGTTATCAACAAATATCCGGGGATTATTTGAGAGATTATATCTCTCCACCATAATTCCGTTTTTATTTAAATTGTCAAGTACAGTAGAGATCCTTAAAAGTTCCTTATCGACAGAGGGACCACAAACACCTGTAGAACAACACATTGCTGGTTCAAAGATCACCAAATTTTTCATTATAAATCACTCCTAGTTATTAGTTTATATAGTATTTGTAAATCTATGCAGTAGGAATATTCTTACCTACTGCTATTTTTTCCTATATATTACCTTCTCTGGCCTTTTCAATCAATTCCTTTACTTTTCCCTCAATAGTAGCTCTGGTTTCCCTGAATACTTCAATTGGTTTATCAACCGGGTCATCCAGTCCCCAGTCTTCCCTCATCTTACAGGGTACAAAGGGACATTCTACTCCACAACCCATAGTTATCAGAATATCAAGTTCAGCAGGGATATCTTCTAGCAGTTTAGGATATTGATCACTTATATCAATCCCAACCTCTTCCATTGATTTTACAGCATTTGGTTTAACCTGATCAGCTGGATTGGTTCCTGCACTATAAACCTCTAGAACATCACTACCATATTCTTTAGCAAATCCCTCTGCTATCTGACTACGACATGAATTACCTATACATACAAAAGCTACTTTATATTTCATAGCTAAATCTCTCCTTTGATTTTAATTTTATATTTGATGTGCACCACAACACTCTTTTCCTTTACCTAGTATCGTTAAATCCCTAATTGACTTTACTTTTAGCCGGAAACCAGTGTTGGGTATGATTTGCTATTTTCACCAGTACCAGCATTACCGGAACTTCTACCAATACTCCTACAACTGTTGCCAATGCGGCACCTGAGCTTAGACCAAAGATAGAAATAGCTGTGGCAACTGCTAGTTCAAAGAAATTACTGGCTCCAATCATCCCAGCTGGGGCAGCAACTGAGTGTTCTATCTTCCAGGCTTTAGACCAGCCATAGGCTATTGCAAAGATAAAGAAGGTCTGGATAGTAAGTGGGATTGCAATTAATAAAATATGGAAAGGATTGTTTACAATAACATCCCCCTGAAAGGAAAATAAAATAACCAGTGTCAATAGCAATCCTATAATAGTAAAATTACTTAACTTCTGCAAAAATACTTTTTCAAACCAGGTTATTCCTCTGTTCTTAATTAAATATCTACGAGAAAGATAACCGGCAATTAAAGGTATCACAATGTACAATACTACTGAAAGTAGGATTGTATCCCAGGGAACTGTTAGTTCACTAAGTCCCAGCAAGAATATAACTATTGGGGCATAAGCAAATATCAGGACCAGATCATTTACAGCGACCTGAACCAGTGTATATCCCGGATCACCTTTGGTTAAGTAGCTCCAGACAAAGACCATAGCAGTACAGGGGGCTGCCCCTAATAGAATTGCACCAGCTATATATTGTTGGCCAAGTGCTTCTGGTATGATATTTCCAAAGATTACTTTAATAAATAACCAGGCAAAGAAATACATAGTAAAGGGTTTGATTACCCAGTTAGTAACCAGTGTTACTGTCAATCCTTTTGGCCTTTTCCCAGCATTTAAAATACTGCCAAAATCAATCTGAACCATCATCGGGTAGATCATAAACCAGATTAAAACTGCAACAGGTATTGAGACCTGAGCATATTCCCAACGACTTAATGTATCAGGAAAAGCCGGCCACAGTCTTCCAATTAAAACACCAACAACAATACAAATTCCAACCCAGAGGGTTAGATATCTTTCGAAAAAACCTAAATCATTACTTTTAGCTTCTTCAGTCATTTCATTACCTCATTTCCAAAAAAATTGTCATTCCTCAATCCCTCAGGCTTAATAATGATAATTCCTATAATTTTTATCTTAAAATAGGTTACTCTCTCCTAAATCATCACAGGATAAACCACTTTCCTGATATTTTTGGAGGCGTTGATTATCCTCCTGACAAATATCAAGAGTGT
>JADQBV010000325.1 GCA_016278415.1 Halanaerobiales bacterium | reverse complement strand
GCCGCCTCCAACTATAATGATTGATATGACAGCCTTTAGGGCTGTTTTTTGTTTTGTGTAGATAAAAGAGCCGTGCAGGAGCCGAAATGTTGAAAAAAAAATAGTTTTTAAGCCTATCCCAGTAAGTTACAGATAGTTAATAAGAATGCTAACAGAGGCAGTAGGTGAAAATATTCGTCTGAACTGATTGATATAGAGATAGGTGATTAGATCTGCTTTTGTCAAGCGAAAAGTGTACCACCCTACTAACTTAATTATGTACCACTTAGAGAAAAAAGAAAGAGGTACATATTCCATGCCTCTTCTAGAAGAGGCATGGCCAAAAATTTGCTGGCACTACATGGCTTTTTCTTGTTGATTACGGTAACGATAGCTTTCACCATTAAATAATATTATCTTGCTATTGTGGATCAATCTATCGATGATTGCAGCTGTCATTCTTTCATCATGAAAAATCTTAGTCCATTCAGCGAATTCAAGATTAGTAGTAACTAAGATAGAACCTTTTTCATATCTCTCTGAGAATATTTGGAACATAAGCTGTGTGGCCTGATTAGATAGTTTTACATATCCAAGCTCATCAATGATCAAAAGATCAAACTTGTTTAATTTTTTAAGAAATTTATTGAGCAATTGTTCTTCTTGCATCTCGACTAGCTGGTTACCTAGATTCGCTGCACTAAAGAAACCTACAGACTTACCCTGTTTACATGCTTCAACACCTATAGATACACTAATGTGGCTCTTACCTGTACCCGGTGCCCCTAGAAACAGTAAGTTAGTGTTATCTTCAATAAATTGACACTCGAAAAAGTTTAATATTTCAGTCTTAGATAGATAAGGAGCTACAGAAAACTCAAATTGGTCTATTGTTTTTAAATTGGGAAACTTTGCTTGTCGCAATAACCTTTCAAAACGATTGTTTTCCCTAACTACGACTTCATATTTAATTAAGTTTTCAAAAAAAGCTTCGTTACTCCAATTGTTTTCCTGGGCTTCTCTTAAAATACGTATACCACAGGTAATGCAAATTTCATCTACGTAAAGATTTCCTTTAACATTGTCGTTAAATTTTTCATTTGGACTAGTCATTTAGATCCTCCTCATTTTAAAATATAATAGAAATACTTTAATTTAATAATATCTCTCTGATAATTTTTTATACTGGTGGAATGATTATAAGTTTAGACCTGTTTCTTGTTTTTAACAATTTTTGTATTTACACAATCATGTGATATAATTAGTATAGATTTAGTATTAGAAAGAAGGTTATAGATATGAGGAAGATATCTTTTGAAGAATATGATGAAAAAAGAAAATTAGCCAAAATAGATTTGCTTGAAATAAGAGATAATTTAGATAAGAAAGTCAGTTCTGGATTAAGAACTCGTGATATTGAAAAAAGGTTTCTCTTATATAAATTAGCAAAAGAGAAGAAAGAAATTATGCTAAATAAGGTTGGAGATAGGAAATACAAGTATCTATAAAGGGGTACATATAAAAACCTCTATTATATACACTTAAAGGTCATTCCTTACTTATAAGTGAGTTAGGGGATTTTTTTATGTCAAAAAATGTTAGATTGCAAAAGGAATCAATGAAAGTAAAAAGAAGTAATAGGTAAAGACTGTTCAAAATAATCAAAGCGTATGGAGGTAATATAAAGAAACCTAAATTAGAATCAGCATATATTTGTGTTGAAGATATGGAAAGGGCTGTTGCTTTTTATCAATTAGAAGTTCAGCTATTTTTATGCCCATGCAGTAATTTTTGGAATAAATATTTTACCCCCTATACCTATAGTTTAGTGAGGCGGATCCATGAAAGAAGATTTTAAATTATTATGATGAAAAGTATAATCTGGAGTTCTGGAAAACACTTAAATTGCCTGATGCCTTCCTGTTAAATTTTCTGATGGAGATATGGAATCTATAGAACGGTTAACAGATATATTGGAGTGATGAATATGAAAAATTATGTAGGTACAAAGAAAACAGTTAGATTCATTGCCATACTGCTTATTTTTATCTTTGGACTGACAGCCTGTGCTCAGGTAGATAACCCGGAAAGGGCAAAAAACCAGAAAACGTCAAATCTTAAAGCATATTTTCCCATGCATCAGGGGATGGAATACTCATATGCAGGAAAAGGTAATGAGTTTGCACCCTTTACTAGAAAAATTATGTTTGTTGAGGGTAATTACCTTCAGCTTACTGATGATAATGGTGGTACAGTAGTTGTTAAAGTATATAAGTATAATGACAATGAGATAACAGAGGTCTTCAGTGAAGGTGGGTTTTATGAGGATGGGAACATTATTCCTGATGTTAGAGATAATGAAGAAAAGGGAGAAATAATCTTAAAGACACCTCTAGAGGTAGGAAATAGCTGGAGTGGTGATGATGGGGACAGGGAGATAGTTGCAGTAGATCAGGAAGTAAAAGTACCGGCAGGTACCTTCTATCAGGTTATTAAGATAAAGATAAGCTATCAGGATAGTGATAATACCAGATATGAATATTATGCTCCCAATATTGGTCTGATTAATAGTGAATATATTGGTGAAGGTTTTGAAATAGTATCTGAGCTGGAATCATTTACTTTAAATGATAAGCAGTAAATAAAATGAAAGAGTATAGTGTGGCATCTCTGGCCCAGGATGAAAAGATTATTGAAGATAGTGGAGAAATATTAATAACTGCAATAGTTGCGGAAAAATATAGTATTAAAGATATTGATGGTAAGCAGCTCAAATCATTGAGAGAACAACTATGGTAAAACTTAGCTAATATAATTACTGCAAACAAAGCATATTAGGGGGAATTTTTATGAACACAGAAAATAAAATCATGACTAAATGGGAAGTGTTTTTTCTTGTTTTGAGTTTACTATTTATTTTCATATTTAGTTTTATGAGAGCAGCATTATGTTTACTTTTATTGCTACTTATAATTTTTTTTAAGAAATATATGACAAATAACAATATTGATATTAAAAAGAAAAAGGGTTTTTTATCTGCTTTTGTTCTTATCTTTATAGTCTATAACGGGCTTTTCTTATTTTATCGGTATGGCTTACATTATAATAGTAATGAGTACACACTTAATCAACACAGGTTATATATTCAATTACCTATAATAATGACAATCTTCTTAGGTTATTTATTTAATATAAGTTTAAGAGATTTTAATTGGAATATAAATTTTAAAAGTTTCCTGATAGTTTTATTACTATTTATTCCATTTCTATTTCTTAAAGATATGAGAATTCTAATGGAGAATAATAGAAACTTCTTTTATATAAGGAA
>JADQBV010000111.1 GCA_016278415.1 Halanaerobiales bacterium | reverse complement strand
TGGTACCCAACAGGATAATATGAAGTGTGTAGTTGACCTAATCGACTCATTGGATAATACTGATAAGCTGATTATAGCCCCAGGTTGTGATATGCCTTACGATGTACCAGTAGATAATACAGTGGCAATAGAACAGGCAGTACATCAGACTGAACAAATTAGAGATATGGTTGCTAATTACGAAGCTGTTGAGGATGATATTGAGGTTGAACTACCTGAATATGATAAATTAGAGAAACCACTTATTGAGGTTTTTACTCTTGATTCAGCAACCTGTGCAGCCTGTACTTATATGATGGCAGCAGCTAATGAGGCTAAAGATCATTTTAATGATAAAATTGAGCTGGTGGAATATAAATATACCAGCAGAGAAAATATAGCCAGGACAAAAAAGATGGGGGTTATGAATCTACCTAGTATCTATATAAATGGGGAGTTGGCTTATAGATCAATTGTCCCTAATAGGTCTGAGCTGATAGAAAGGATAGGAGAATGTCTCTAAAAACATATTTTATTTCTGGATTTTTGGGGGCTGGGAAGACTACTTTACTGAATAATTTACTAAGGGAGCTATCTGGTCAACAAGTAGGCGTAATTATGAATGAGTTTGGTCAGGTAAACATAGAAGCTGAGTTAATAGAATATAATCAGGATGTGGAAATCTCTGAGATCAATAATGGTTCTATTTTTTGTACTTGTTTGTCTGGCTCTTTCATTAAGAATGTAATTGAACTATCAGAGCTGTCACTGGACTATTTGTTGGTTGAAAGTTCAGGAATGGCAAGGCCAGCTAGAGTAGGTACTATCATAGATCAAGTAAATAAGCTTAAAAGTCAGGCGATTGATTATCAGGGGATGATTACCGTAGTAGATGCCTCTACTTATCTTCAATTAGTGCAGTCAGTAAATGCTGTTCAAGAACAGGTTGCTTATAGTGATCTAATAATTATTAATAAAACTGATCTGGTAGATAAAACTACTATCTTAGAAGTAGAGAGGAGTATTTTATCCCTTAATCCTACTGTTAAAATAATTAATACTAATTATGCAAAGGTAGAAAATATATTAGATAGTAATTATTATCTTGAGAGTTATAAAAAACGTCAACCCCTATTAGACTGTCAAGAAGATAACGGTATGTTTAGAGCACTTCTTCGCTTTAATGATAATATTTCAAAAAAAGACTTGAATAATTTTCTCGATATAGTATTGTCTTATACCTATCGAGTTAAGGGGTTAGTACAATTGACTAATGCAGGAGTTGCTCACGTTGATTGTACTGGAAGTGATAAGGTGGTTAAGATATTAGAAGATCAAGACAGAGTACTTGAAGAATCACAAATGGTTTTTATTAGTGATAATAAAAGATTGAAAAAGGTTATTAGGGAACTTTGGGCTGCTAGTTTTGTAATAGATTCCAGTATCGATTAACTTAATATATATATATTTAGATAACTTGACACAGAACATTAGTTTATTTGAAGACTTCGTTATTACACAAGAAAAATTTTTTACTAAATTATAAAAAATAAAAAGGAATTTTTATTTTGGTCTAGAATATATATTAATAGAGAGATGAGAGGAGGTAAAAAATGGCTAGAGATGATCTTGATATTTTACCTAATGGTTTATTAAGGATTAAAAGTCATTTAAATTCCCTAAAACCTGCTGAGAGAAGAGTTGCAGAGTATGTGATCAAAAATTCTGGTGAAGTTATACATCAGTCGATTATTAAACTGGCGAAAAATGCTGGTGTCAGTGAAGCAACGGTTGTAAAATTTTGTCAGCGGATTGGGTATTCAGGCTATCAAGAATTAAAAATTGTGCTTGCTCAGGGATATGATGATTCTGATGATGAGCATATCTATGGTGAAATTGAAGCTGATGATGATCTGACAACCATCAGTAATAAAATTTTTCAGATATATATTCAGTCTTTAAATGAGACAAAAACATTGCTGCAAAATAATAAATTAGAGGCATGTGTAGACATATTTCATAAAGCAGAGAAGATCTTCTTTTTCGGTTATGGTGCTTCAGGGTTAGTTGCCCAGGATGGGGAGTTGAAGTTTAAACGTATCGGACATACTGCTCAGGCGGTACTTGATAATCATGCTCAAAAAACTGTTGGTTCCTTATTATCTAAGAAGACCCAGTAGTGGCTATTTCTGATTCGGGACGAACTAAAGAATTGGTTGAGGTTCTTGATATTATTAGACCGACCGGTGCTAAAGTAATTGTGATCACTTCAAATCTGGGGTCACCTGTAACTGAGTATGCTGATCAGATTTTGTTAAATTCCTCAAAAGAAACACCATTCAGAGGTAGTGCCATGGCCTCCAGGATGTCTCAATTAGCTGTAATTGATATGTTATTTCTTGGTGTAGCTAGTACTGAGTATGATCAGGTTTATAGTGCTATTAAAAAAACACGGGTAGCGGTTAACACCAGTAAACTATAGAGTTTTACCTCTCTTATAACTAAAGGAGAGGTATTATTTTGGTCTTTTAGTAAATTTTTTTTACTATATTTAATTTGTCAATAATTTATTTTTATTATTACATTTTGTTTAGTTTTATTTATGAATATCTTTTGGGTTAAGACGCCCATTTCTATAAGTGGAGTTTCAATCAGACGGAGTAGAGCCTCCATCTGATTCCCCAATGTTCAGCATTGTTGAATAAATTCATTCATATAATATTTATATATATATTAATTTGGTTTTAATAATTATATTAATTGGAGGTAATAAGGATGGCGGTTAGGATTACCGAGCAGAGGAACCAGGCAAGCATGAATTTGGATCAAATGGAAACAACAGAAATTCTTAATTTACTGAATAGAGAAGATGAAAAGGTAATTACTGCAGTGAAGGCTGAGATACCTAATATTAGCAAGGCTGTTGATTTAATTACACCTAAAATGCAGCAAGGAGGACGAATATTTTATGTCGGTTCTGGGACATCAGGCCGTTTGGGAGTCCTAGATGCTGTAGAGTGTATTCCGACTTTCAGTGTTGAAAATGGCGTAATTGTAGGGATATTAGCTGGTGGTGAAAAAGCGATGTTTAAGGCCCAGGAAGATATTGAAGACAATACAGCATTGGGTGCAGAAGAGATGAGGAAAAATGGAATTGGTGAGAATGATACTGTAATTGGTATAGCGGCCAGTGGAAATACACCTTATGTATTAGGGGCTATTGAAGAAGCTAAAAAATTAGGTGCTGGAACTATTGGTCTGTCCTGTAATAAGGGTACACCTCTGGGCGAGGCTGTTGAACTGGCAATTGCACCTGTTGTGGGATCTGAGG
>JADQBV010000294.1 GCA_016278415.1 Halanaerobiales bacterium | reverse complement strand
ATGATGCTGGAATATAGTTATTACTCTGTTTCATCACCTGAAGCCTGTGCTGCTATTTTATGGAAGGATTCTGATAAGTCCCCTGAGGCGGCTGAGGCTTTAAAAATAACTGCTAAGTCACTTAGTTCTCTTGGCTTAATTGATAAGATTATTCAGGAGCCAGCTGGGGGTGCCCATAAAGACCCAGTAGAAGCAGGTAAATTAGTAAAAAAAGCAATTATGGAAACTTTTGAAGAACTTAGTAATTATACTACTGAAGAATTAGTGATAAATCGCTATGATAAATTTAGACAAATAGGGGAGTTTAATCAAGGAGGAAGTTCAAAAATCCCAGAAGATTTACTAAAGGAGGAAGCTGAGTGAAGAAAATTGGCGTATTAACCAGTGGTGGAGATGCTCCGGGGATGAATGCTGCTATCAGGGCGGTTGTTAGAACTGCAATTTATAATGATCTAGAAGTAGTTGGTATCAAACGTGGTTATGCTGGTTTGATAGAAGGTGACTTTATTCCTATGCAGTCCAATTCTGTTAGTGATATTATCCAGCGGGGTGGTACATTTTTGTTATCTGCCCGTTGTGAGGAATTTCGTACAAAAGAAGGACGTAAAAAGGCTTATGAACAATTAAAAAAACACGGTATAGAAGGCCTAATTATAATAGGTGGTGATGGCTCTTTAACAGGTGCAAACACATTTTATAAAGAAAGGGGTATCCCATATATTGGTATCCCTGGAACTATTGATAATGATCTGGCTTGTACTGATTATACCCTCGGCTTTGATACAGCTATGAATACTATAGTTAATGCTATAAATAAGATTAGGGATACAGCCACATCCCATGAGAGGACATTTATCATCGAAACCATGGGTAGGACTACCGGTTTTCTAACTATAATGGCCGGTATTGCTGGTGGAGCTGATGCCTTACTAATACCAGAAAAAGAAACTACTATTGACAGTGTTTGTGATAAATTAATCAAACGTCAAAAGAGTGGTAGATTACATAGTTTAGTACTGGTTGCAGAAGGATATGGTGGAGACTTCAAGACAAATAGAGATGTGAATGAGAGTAAGGCTTTTAGTATAGCAAATATAATTGCTGAGAAAACCGGACAGGATACACGTGTTATTATTCTTGGTCATTTACAAAGGGGTGGTTCTCCGACTGTTATGGATCGTATTTTAGGATCTAGATTGGGAGCTAGATCTGTAGAATTATTAATTGAAGGAGAAAGCGCGCAGATGGTTGGATTAATGAACAATAAGATAGTGTCTAATGATATAGAAGATATCCTTGAAAATAAAAAAGATATTGATTTGGAACTTTTTCAATTAAATAAAATCCTTTCTATATAAAGAAAACTTGGTTAGATGGAGTATTTTCCAGCTAATCATTAGTCGCACTTATTTCGGAACTTGGCATTACTTGCATACAGAATATTAAAGTAAGGTTTAGTAATGCCGTGGAGATAAATAAGACTTAATAAATAAGACTTTAATTAAAATGATTTATTATTTGATCTAGTTTTTACTTACATTATTTCGGAACTTAGCGCCACATCCTCAAATATAGAGGAATTTGTTTTAGTAATATAGTTAGATAAACACTTAGTGTTGGAGGTATCAGAATGAGAAAAACAAAAATAGTTGGTACACTAGGCCCCGCCAGTGATAGTAAGGAAATGTTAGCAAAATTAGTTGACGCAGGGCTTGATGTAGCTAGATTAAATCTATCCCATGGTGATTATAAAGACCACGGAAAGAAAATAGAATTAATACGAGAAGTAGAAGATGATACAGGTAAGACTATTGGTATTATGATGGATACAAGAGGACCAGAAATTCGCCTTGGTGTTTTAAAAGAAGGTAATGTTCTACTTAAATCAGGTGAAGAAATTACGTTAACAACAGATGAAGTAGAAGGAGATAGTTCTTGTGTATCTATTTCTTATAAAGGTATAACTAATGATGTTGAGATTGGTTCAGTAATATTAGTTGATGATGGGTTACTTGAATTTAAGGTTACTGAGATTAATGAAAAAAGTATAAAATGTAGAGTTGTAAATGGAGGAATGTTAGGTTCTAGAAAAGGAGTTAATATTCCAGGTGCATCACTCACTCTACCAGCACTAACCGATACAGATAAAGAATATATTCGCTTTGGTATTAAGATGGAGATAAACTTTATTGCAGCTTCATTTGTCCGTAAGGCTAGAGATGTTCTGGCAATACGTGCCTTCCTGGATAATCAAGGGGCACGCGGTATATACATAATTGCTAAGATAGAAAATCAAGAGGGTGTCGACAATATTGATGAGATTCTGGAGGTTGCTGATAGTATCATGATTGCCAGGGGAGACCTGGGTGTGGAAATCCCACCTGAGCAGGTTCCTGTTATTCAAAAAATGTTAATACGTAAATGTAATGAAGCTGGTAAACCAGTAATTACAGCAACCCAAATGCTTGATTCAATGATTAGAAACCCACGTCCTACTAGAGCAGAAGCCTCTGATGTTGCCAATGCTATCTTTGATGGAACAGATGCTATTATGTTATCTGGCGAGTCTGCTATTGGGAAATACCCTCTAGAATCAGTGGATACTATGGACACTATTGCCAGAGAGATTGAGGGGTCTGCTTTTTATCAGGAAATTATGTATAAAACTGCCTTAAAGAATAAAGCGAAATCCAGTACTATTACTGAAGCTATGAGTTTTGCAACTTGTAAAACAGCTATGGATATAGGTGCAAAATGTATAATTAGCGCTACTAGTAATGGAACAACTGCCAGGATGGTTTCAAAATTCAGACCAAACACACAAATTGTTGCTGTAACTAATAATAAGTTTGTCAAACATTTTCTGACACTTTGTTGGGGAATCTATCCATTGCAATTAGCAGTGGAGAGTACAGGTACTGATGAATTAATTGATAATGCAATATCAACAGTTTCTAGCTATGGTATGGTTAAATCCGGTGATTTAGTAACTATTACAGCCCCAGCACCATTATCAGTTTCTGATACTACTAATCTTATTGAAGTATTAGTAGTATAAATGACTAATTAATAAATAATATAAGTAAAAATATACTTAATTTGAAATAAAAAAAAGGATTATTTAATTTTTTGTTGAATAGTTATAAAGGTTATGGAAAACATATTTAATAAGTGTGATTACAATTTTTATATGTTATTCAATTTTATAAGTATGCCTACAAATAAAGTTTACTACTACACCTGAATTAAAATATAAGATAAATTCAGGTAGAGTAAATATAAAAGAAACTAGTCCTTAAACGATAATATCTCAATAAGGTA
>JADQBV010000439.1 GCA_016278415.1 Halanaerobiales bacterium | reverse complement strand
ACGTACTTTTTGTAATTGGTGCTGCTGCCTCTGTAACTGTGGGTGGACTTGATGTGCCTGTTACTTTCTATAAGCTGCACATTCCAACTATGCTTATTATTCTTTTTGTATTTCGCTTATTTTCAAAAGGAAAGGATATACAGGAAGAGATTAATACTAAAGAAGGTCTAGTTCTACTGGGTATATATCTTATCTATTTAGTCTTAAACTTTATCTGGATCTAGTTCTAAATATTTACAATCGTAGTAATTAATGCAATAGTATGGTACCTATATTATGAGCAGGGATCATGCAATTACAGCAAAAAACCGAAATTCCCCCTGCCAAATTTTGATATGTTCCATTAAGTGAGGCAGGGGGGATTTTTATATACTAGATTGTATTTTCAAAATCTTTTAGGTCATCATTATCACCAAAAACTATCATCAGATCACCTGCTTTAGATCTTTCATATGCATTTAACGTTATGTTTATCTCTCTATCCCACTTAACTACCACAACATTAATATTATTTTATTCCTGATATTAAGTTCGGCCAAAATCTAAGCTACCATATCGTCTGGAACAGGTAATTCAATAATACTGTAATTAAGGAAGAATTCAAGATAATCTAATGCATTTGATGACATTAGATTATTAGCAATTCTAACACCGATTTCAGGTAACATGATTTCGTCAAGCATTAATATATTTTATGTAACCTTTTTTTATTATTAATTAAATTGTTTGTTATAATCCTGTGGTTTTCCAAATATCTACTTCATAATATCTGTTATAATATTTAGTTTTCAGCATATGTTTCTAAAAACTAAAGTTTAGATAAGTATCAGGAATATCTCCCTCTATTACTATATCTACTAATGGTGCTCTAGATTTGATAGTTAAACTTTTCTTTTGTAATGGTACAATTAATTTTAACAATTGCATATATTTTATACCTGATGTTGTTAATACCCGCGTCTTCTATCAGGTCTTCATAATATGGTACAGTACTATAACCGATTGGAACAATTTTAACTGCAAAGTCTGGTCCAAAACCAGCCAGTATATCTAAACCTAAAGCACTTAAAACCGGTATTCTAACCGATTGCTCCATAGTTCTTTCTAACTCTTCCTGTAGTTTCTCAGAAATAGTTGTACCTATCTGAGTAATTTCAACTGAGTTTATCTGAATATATTTTCTACCCTTTTTTATTAATAAATCATTAGAGTTAATTTTTTTACTCTCCTCATTAATAACCGTAGTGATAGCTCCACTTACTATATCTTTTACTTTCACCTCAGCAAGCTCAATGAAGACAGTATTTAAATGTATCACTGCGTATAATAACAAACCAAGGATCAATATTATTGTACATATTAAAACGAATAACTTCATACTAGTAATTTTCATAGCTATTTATCCCCCTATAATACACTTATTTATATATAGTATTATAATTTAGCCAGTACTATTACTTAAATAGGGTAACAAATGATTTATTAGTTTAAAACAATAACTTAGAAAATTACCCCTGCCAGAACCTTTAGGCAGGGGACATATAACACTACTATTCTCTATCATTGATTTTCAGGATTTATTATACCCCCAGAAATAATTAGTTTTAAGGCTTTTTCTACAGTTAAGTCTAATATAATCCCCTCATTAATGGGTACCATAATAAACATACCTGTAGTCGGATTTGGTGTGGTAGGTAAGAAAACATTATACAATTCTTGACCAGTAATTGTATCAAAATAAGGCGAAGAATCTTTAGTCAGGAATCCAATTGAATAAATACCCTTTCTTGGATATTCACATAAAACAGGTTTCTTAAAAGAACTAAATTTTTCATTAAAGATAGCATCCAGTACATTTTTTATACTGATATAAATACTGTTAAATAAAGGTATTTTAAGCAATATCTTTTCACCATATAAAATTATTTTCTCACCAATAAAATTCCTGGCAAAAAGACCTATTGAAAATATTACCAGGAAAGAAAAAATGACCCCAACACCAGGTAGCTTTCTTCCTAAAATCATTTCAATTAATGGCTCTGTTCCTTGATTAATTAAACTAAAAACAAAATATAATATATAGAGAGAACCTGCAAGTGGCAAAACAACCACAATTCCAGTAATAAATACATTTCTTATTTTTTTTAGCATTTTCTTGCTCCTTATACTTAGGACTTGTACTTTTGATTATGTATACTTTAAATTAATATTACACATTCTTTAAATTTTACTTATTATCTTAAAATTTTTTAAATAAATATTATTTTAAAGGGCACCTATCCTATAGAAGGGTAGGTGCCTATTTACTCTTACTTAGAAGTTAAAGTAACTAATCATCTTTTGAACTTTTGTTCATCATAATATAGCCGCCAACAGCGAACAGGATAAAAAATATAAGTACAACAATATCAGTTAGACTCATCACAAATCCCCCTCTCTTCATAAAATTTTATTTTAATCCAAGAGAGTCTTTGTACTTACTTTTATTAAATCGGGGTAATAATAGTATTTTTTTCAAACAATGGAAATAAGAATACTTTTTACCTATAGTATATTGAAAAATGATTTGAGTAATATTTATGAAATATATGCAGAATAATATGAAGATATAATTTCTTATAGCAGATTTTCTAATAACCTGAAAAAATACAGGGGTTTGGGATTGATATTCATAATAATTATCAACTAAATTCAAAATAAATAGATCATATAAGAATATATTAATGATTTGAAGAAAGTAACTATATGAAATGATAAAAAATATAAGCAGTAAGGAATATATAAGTCTATTAAGACTATAATTTTTATGTTTTAAAATGAATTTCAACCCCCTTGAGCCAATGTTAATGAGACAACTAAGAAAAGTGTCAAATCTGCAGAATAAGATTATCACCTACAAATCTGGTATATTTGTATTAGCCTACATCAGAATTTTTAACTGGCTTTTCACTTATTATTTTCACTTTATTAATTCTATGTCGTTTAGTTTCTTCAATAATGATAGTCAAACTACCTACTTTTATTTCCTCACCTTTTTTAGGAAAATAGCCTAATTGATACAAAATGAAGCCACTAATTGTTTCATATTCATAATAAACATCATCTATTCCAATTGGATCAACTAGTATCTCATTTAACTCATCAATATCAATCCTGGCATCAATTAAAATCTCATTATCACTTATAAATTCAATCACTTTTGGCTCAAGGTCATATTCATCCTGGATTTCACCAACTATTTCCTCCAGCAAATCCTCTATTGTAACCAGACCGGAAACACCACCATATTCATCAAGAACAATAGACATGTGTACTTTTCTCTTTTTCATCTCAGCC
>JADQBV010000264.1 GCA_016278415.1 Halanaerobiales bacterium | reverse complement strand
AAGAGGTACAGATCTCTTTGGCCTAACAACGAAAAGTAGTGATGAAGGTTATTCTATCAATTATGATGGTATTTTTGCGCTGGAGGTAGCTGGTGATTCAGGTCAATTGTTATCCCAGATAAAATTGCTAGAGGAACAAGGTAAGGCAGAAATTACTGCTAATCCCAGTATCAGAGTCAGTAATAAGGAGACAGCTAATCTCTTTGTTGGTGAAGAAAGGGTCATCATCCTGGAAATGGAAGATGAAGATGTCTTAGAAGAAGTAGAAGTTGGTGTGGCTCTACAGATTACACCAGAGGTTAAAGCAAAAGATGATATCAGAATGGAAATTGCCCCTGATGTCAGTCATTTTACTGAAGAAAGAGGAGACCAGCTCATTGTACGTAGAAGTGAACTGTCTTCTACTGTTAGAGGTAAACATAATGAGACCATTGTTATGGCCGGTATGACTCTTGATGAAATCATAGAATATGAGAGTAAAGTACCCGGTCTGGGAGATATTCCACTAATTCGCTGGTTATTTAGAGAAGAAACCGAGAAAAAAAGTGAAAGAGAGATGTTGATTTTTATCACACCTAAAATCATTGGGCAGTGAGGGATCCTTATATGAAAAAAATAATAGTTTTACTGGTTCTGTTGTTATTAATGTTTCCTGCACAATCATTTCAGGCAGAGACAACCCTTGCTGAGGTTGAACTGGCCCAGGTTATATCAGAAATAGCTGATACAAAAGGGGAAAATGTTATCTATCTTGAACAACCTCTAGAGAAAATATCTATAGACATTGATTATAGTCAGGATTTTGATGTAATTTTAAAACAATTATTAACTGATAGTGATTATCGTTTTATCCAGTATAACAACTATTATCTTATAGGTAAATTTTCCCGTGAATCAGCTGAATTTGCCAGACAGTCCGAAACATTATTCTATAAAACCGAAGCTTTATCAGCTCAAGTACTGGCAAATAAACTGGAATTTCCCCAGTTGAGAATCATGGTGCTAGAAGAAAGAGATAAATTATTAATACAGGGTCTGCCTGAAGATATTGCAAAAGTAAAACAGGTTATAAAAGAATTAGATCAGGAAGACAATCTGACCCAGGTTCAGATTCAATTGACAGTAGTTGATATCACAGAAGAGAGTAATGATAAGATAAATCTAGAAAAAATATCTACTGCTGCTGATACAGATGATATGTATTCTTTTGTAAGGGTAGGAGACACCCTGGAGGTATTAATATCAGAAATCATTAACAATATTACTGTAAATACTGAAGAATCTGTTGATAAATCTTTAAAGATTATTAATCCCGGTCTGGTAACAGAGATTGGCACTACCGGTACTTTGAATATATCTGAAGAAATTTTAAGCTGGCGTCAAGGTGAAACTACAGTTACAGAAACAGGTTTTACAGCTGAATTTACACCACATCGAGTATCCAGTAAAGGTGAAATCATGACTAAAGTTGTCTTTAATACAGTAAATAGCAGTCTTCTGTCAACTACCACCTGGTTAAAACCAGAGGAGACTGAACTCATTGGCCTTTTAAATATGAATACTAATAAAGTATCCAGGTCTGTAGTCGGTAAAGCAGACTTAAAACAGAAACGTACTTATGCTGTGTATGTTACAGCCAGGCCTGCAGCATCAGGAGCGATTGCTGAACTAGGCGGACTGGATCAGCTTATCTTTATCCAGCATCTACCTTTTAACAGATTTAAACCAGCTTATTTACAGTATTTATCTAGTGATGACCTGACACAACCTGATATTGATCTTTATTTTCCAGGCAGAGAAAATGAAAATGTAGCTAGTTTAAAGACAAGAAAGGGCACTTCTTATCTGGAACTCGGTCTGGCATTATCATTATTTGACGGTCTAACTATTGATAACAGAATGATAAGAGAAGATAATGACGGGATGCAGCTGTTAATTGGACTTGTTGATGAAGTATATCTCTCAGAATCCTTTAAACTGAAAGCTGGCTATTATCCTTTATCGTTTTCTGTAATTGATGAGCAATTTACTGAACAGGCCGGATATGCAGAAATAGATTATAAACCGGGACCGTTTCTCTTTAACCTGCATTATTCACATAATATGGAACAAGATCCATTGAGATTAGAGACAGGTATTAAAATATCTTCCTCTCCTTATTTAATAATTGCTGTAACTGGAGACTTTGATCAAGTCAATCGTATTTTAGGTGGCATCAGATTTGAATTTTAATAAAGGATAATAATTTGATTAATTTTCCATAAATTCTTGCGCTTTTGTAATAGAGTTGATATAATATAAATACAAATTAAAAATAAATAATTATCACCCGGACAGAAAAGGGCAACTCATTCGAAAGGATAGAGGCGCAAAGTTTTAACCTAAAGCTTTTCAAGCTATGGTTGTAAAACTACCTGACAAGGGTCAAGCCTTACCTGTCATGCATACAATAATTGACAGGTTTTTGTTTTTTGCCCTCTTCAAAGGGTAAACCTATCGTGAGGTAGGGGCACAAAGCCAAGGATCTGGTTTAAACCAGATAGCCGGTTTCAGAGGAGGAAATAAAATGAGAAGAAATATAACTATTATTTTGGTAATTACTTTACTGCTAATTGGTGTTAGTGAAAATTTACTGGCATCCCGGAAACTTGCTCAGGATACAATTGAAGTTCGTATCAGAATTCCATCTGTACAGAAATTAGAAGTAGTTGATACAGTTGTTATAGATGATGTCAGTGATGAATTTAAAAACAGTGAAGATGGACAGGCTGTTATCATTGAAAATGCCGGTACTGTGAGGGTTTTAAGTAATAGTGACTGGAGATTGGAATTTAATAATATAGCTTTATCTAACAATTATGATGTTCTTGTCAGATTAGCTGGCAGTTCTAACTGGCAAAATGTTACTCAAGGGACAGGTAGTGTTAATGGTTCCAATGGCAGTCAACTGATTAATTATGATTTAAAAATTGTTCCCAATACTACTGATGTAAGTAATATATCTGGTGCTGTACAATTAGGCTTTACTTTTGGCCAGTTTTAAAATAATTTAAATGGGTTAACAAAATTAAATATATCTATACTCAGCTGGGTTCCCTGTATTGCAGGTAGCCCAGTTTTTTGGTTTTCGTTTACAGAATTTATGCACCGTAAAAATCCATCTTGTTTTTTCGCGCACTATATGTTAAAATAAGATATATGCATAAATAATTAACGTAATTAAACGACATTGGTCCTCATACATAACTGGGGGCAAGGATCTATAGTTAAAGTTAAAGGTGATATTACTGGGGGTGAAATAATGTTGGTAGTACTTAAAGTGTTGCATTTAATAAT
>JADQBV010000166.1 GCA_016278415.1 Halanaerobiales bacterium | reverse complement strand
AATTCAGCAACTTCATTATAATCCATAGTACTCAAGGAACTTAAAGATATCTCTTCATAACCGGTATTTTCCAGTATTTCATCTGCTAATTTTATAATAGTCTCTTTACTGCGCTCTCTAACAGGACGATAACTAATACCTGCAGCACAAAAGCGACAGCCCCTAGTACAACCCCTGGCAATCTCAATAACTGCCCGGTCATGAACAATGTCCATATATGGGACTATAAACTTAGTTGGAAAGTAGGCTTGATCCATATTTTTAACTACCTGTCTCTTGATTTTTTCCTTAATTCCATCTTTAACAGGTGAAATATTTTGAATTATGTCATCCTGATCATATTCTACTTCATATAAAGACGGTACATATACCCCAGGTAATTTATTCAACTCAAATAGAATTCTATTACGATCAAACTGCTTTGCTTCTAATTCCTTATATTTCTTAACAAGACCTACTATACCATCCTCAGCCTCACCTATAAAAAATAGGTCTATAAACTCAGCAATTGGTTCTGGATTAAAAACCGTCGAACCACCAGCAATTACCAGGGGATATTCTTCATCCCTGTCTTTACTATAGATAGGTAGACCAGCCAAATCCAACATATTTATTATATTGGTATAGCTCATCTCATATTGAAGAGTAAATCCAAAAATATCAAATTCATTTATAGGCATTTTATTTTCCAATGAAAATAAAGGGATTTCATCCAGTCGCATCATTTCTTCCATATCAGTCCAAGGTGCATAACTCCGTTCACATAAAATATCATCTTCCCTATTTAATAAATGATATATAATTTTCAAACCTAAATGTGACATGCCTATCTCATATAGATCGGGAAAAGCAAGGGCAACCTTTATCCTTTCACTATTCCATTCCTTCTTAATAACATTCCACTCGTTCCCAATATACCGTACTGGGTTTGTTACTTTATATAATACCTGATCTAATTTTTCAGCTAAACTCATTAATTTCACCTCATATTTTACTATATATAGAACACTTTACTGCCGTCAATAATTTACCTAGACATTTTGCACCACAGGCACTACGTATTTAAACAAAGCATACATGAACAGTTTAATGTTGCTTTTTAACTGAATGAATTTGAAGAAATCTTCCATCCTAAACACCTATAAGGTTGATTTACTTGATACCATAAATCAGGTATGAAAAAGTCTCCAGTTACGGACTGATTGAAAGAAGCGGGTTTACAAAATAATTGTCTACTGCCCCTTCATTTTATACGCAACGTCGGGCCAGTACTAGAGCATCGAGGTCGTCGGAACACAAAGTGAGTTTTTATTTTGTTGCACCACAGGCACCACGATTCTATTATAACCTTCACATTAATGACGCTTCTTAATTGAAGGAGTAACTGGGGCATTTAGACTTTTTCATGAATGGAGTAATAGCTAAATGTTCGGGTACTTCAACCAACTATAAAAAGAGCCGTATTTATATTATATCCCTCATCCTTATTTCCTTATCCCTATGATTGAAATATGATTTTATAAGTATTGATTCGCTAATAATTCCTTTTACTTTATAGTCATGGTCCATAACAAAAAACAAATTATATTTTACTGGATTTATATAATAAATAGCATCTTTTACTTCAAGATAATCAAAAACAACCCGGCCTGATAACTCTTTTATTGAAAAATCAGTCACTTTATCCTGCCTTTGGGATAAGTAACGCAAAAAATAGTAAAACAATTGTTTTTTTTCTTTATTAATCAGCGCGTAAATAAAAAAGAAAAAAAATAGAAACCATATATTAGCCTTATCTAGTATTAGAATTATAATGCCTATTATAATGCCTGTAATAGCAATGAATTTCGCAATCTTTAATGCAATATTATTACCTTTTTTTATACCATATACCATAACCAAAAATGACCTCAGAACCCTTCCACCATCAAGAGGCAGAGCGGGAATTAAATTGACACTAGCAATAACAATATTATATTCCAACAAAAGACTTATGTATCTATGAGAATTTATAATATCAAATAAACACAAAGCATATATAATAACTGCAAAAACAATATTAAAAAGCGGTCCAGCTAAAGATACCTTAATTTCATTCCAAGGGTCCATCTCTAACAAACCATTATACTCGGCCATACCACCAAAAGGAAATATTTCTATCTTGCTTACCTTAAATCCATTGAAATGTGCTACAAGTATATGAACAAACTCGTGAACAATTACAAGTATAAAAGCAATTAAAACCTGGTCAATCATATCAAGCAGAAAAAAAATAAATAAAATTAATAAAAAAAGGGGGTTAACCCTTATTGTCAATCCCCATAGTTTCATATAACTCCACCCCTTCTTAATAATATATATTAAGTGGAGTAGGCAAATTATACTTTTTTAAAATAATATTTTCTTTCTTCGTATATTAACATTAATAACTAGACCAATAGCTGCTAATGAAGTAATCATGGAACTACCACCATAACTAATAAAAGGTAATGGCAAACCAGTAATCGGCATCAACCCCATAGTCATCCCTATATTTTCAAGAACATGAAAGAAAAACATAGTACCAATTCCAACAGCCACTAAGCGTCCATAGTTATCCCTGGCTTTAATGGCGACATTGTAAATCTGCCACAATAATATTAAATATAATACTATAATAAGCAGTACACCAATGTATCCAAATTCTTCACCAATAACAGAAAAGATAAAATCAGTATGTTTTTCTGGTAGGAACCGTAATTGGTTTTGAGTTCCCGAAAATAGCCCCTTACCCATTAATTGACCTGAACCTAAAGCAATTTTAGATTGGATTAAATTATATCCTATACCATTCGGGTCTATACCAGGATTAATAAAAACAATTAAACGATTTAATTGATATTCTTTAAAAAACAACAATGGTGTCCCAAAAAGAAAGTGTGAAAGAATGAATAAAACCAATGATAGAAACCCTCCACCAAAAATGATAGACATAAATTTGGCATTAGCACCACCAACATACATCATTCCAATAAGTATAGCAACTAAAACCAAAGCTGTTCCTAAATCATTTTGCAAAATAACAAGACCAAAAGGAATCAGCATATAGATGATAGGCTTAAAAAATCCTGATAAATATTTCAATTGTTCCTGATTCCTATCAATAAGAGCAGCTAACGCTAAAATGAGCATTATTTTAGCTAATTCGGCAGGTTGAAAATTAACAGGTCCCAGATTTATCCAACCCTTAGTACCTGCAACTGTATAACCTATCACTAATATTATCCCTAATATACTTATTGTAGAGATATAAATAACCTCTGATAAATGCTCAAATACATGATAATCAAAAAACTGTATAATAAAGAT
>JADQBV010000315.1 GCA_016278415.1 Halanaerobiales bacterium | reverse complement strand
TTTTGAAGACCTGGTAGCTTATGGGGGATGGTCAATGGATGACCATCATCCAGCCGGTTTATATTATCCAGGTGAGCCGACTATTTTTCATCCGGCACCATCACCTTTTGGTATACCATACCGCAGTCTGTATTCTAAAAACATAGAAAACCTATTTTTTGCTGGCCGGAATATTAGTGCTACACATGCTGCATTGAGTGCTACCAGGGTGATGGCCACCTGTGCTACTATAGGCCAGGCAGTAGGTACAGCTGCTGCTATTGGGATTGATAATGATATGTCGCCAAGGGATATATATCAAAGTAAAATAGGGGAATTACAACAGACTTTAATGGGGGATGATTGTTATTTGCCCTGGAATAAGTATCAGGTATCCCCATTAACAAGTAAGGCAAAACTTACTGCTGATAAAGGTAATCCTGAACTCCTTAGAAATGGAATAGAACGTCCCCGGCAAGGGAGTCTAAACTGCTGGCAGGGTGGGATTGGTTCAGAGGTGGAATACCGTTTTGATTCCCCTGAAGAAATCAGGCAGATTCGCTTTATTTTTGATAGTGACCTAAAAGAAGAAAATTCTGGCCAGGACCACCATATGAATATGCCATGTATATATCCCCTTAATGTTGAGTATAAGGGAGTTCCGGAATCTATGCTAAAGAAATACAGAGCCGAAATATTACTTGATAGTGGACAGTGGCAGACGATTATTCTGGAAGAAAATAATTATCAACGATTAGTTAAATATAAAGGTAAGTGGAAAACAAGGGCTATTCGTTTTATTCCTGAGCAAACCTGGGGTTCAGAAAAGGTTAATATCTTTGCCTGGGATTTGAAATAAACTGTTGTTAATTTATTATTTAATTTAATAGCTTAAAGATGGCCTGCAATATCTTATTTTTCGATTTGTGTGGAGAGTCTGTCATGAATCTGGTATAATTAATTATTCTTGTACAAGAAAAGGTGAGGGATATGACAATAAGACAACGATTTCTATATTCTATTCTTAGTCTTATCATTATACCTATGTTAGTTATGCCATGGGTTGGCTACTGGTATGTTCGGGGAGTTATTAGTGATCAAATGATAGCATTGACAAATCAAAACTTACAGCAGATGGCCAGTGGTATTAATCATATAGTAGATGATGTAATTTCTTCATCTAATGCTATAGTATTAGATGAAGAAATATTGGATGTTCTTCAGCAGAAAAAAACATTTGAATACG
Organism: Halanaerobiales bacterium; assembly: GCA_016278415.1. The sequence continues at coordinate 2,126 of JADQBV010000315.1, read as the reverse complement.
AATTTATGGCAGATCGGTTTATTGAAAAAAAATTGAAAAATGTAGAAGCCGGCAAATTATACCCTTATAATACGGAGATCATTCTAATTGATTTTTACGAAAATATTTATACTACAGGAGAAAGTGATTATTGGAAATATGATCAGGTAGTTAAACAGGATTGGTTTGAGAGGGCTATTGAAAATAAAGGATATTTCCTCTGGCTAGCTCCAGAAAAACAATACCTGGAGCACCCTGACAGTAAACAGGGTTTTATAATGGTACGATTAGTACAACGGGATTATATAGAGGAAAGTGGAGTTTTAATTATTCGCGTATATCCCGAACGTAAGATAGATGATATATTATATGTAGATGATAAGTTTAAGGGGACAATGCAGTATTTGGTTAATAATAAAGGAGAAATTATATTACAGACTGATGATATAAGTAATGACTATTATTACCCAGAATTATTTCATGATATAAAAGTAAACTCTGTTGATAATATTATGGAAATTAATAATACTAAAGTGATTGTTTCTTCTAAGAAAATTAATAAAACTAATTGGTCAATTATTCAAATAGCCCCTTATAATTTAATTATGAAGGAAATAAAGGGATACAGGAATTTCACTATAATTTTTAATAGTATTTTTATTTTATTAATAATTCTTAGTGCCTATATTCTATCTGGGCATATTACAAAGTCTATACGTCAACTCTGCTGTTCCATGGAACAGGTTATGAGGGGGAACTTTCAGGTTAAATCCCAGATATCTGGAAGTGAAGAGATCAACCTGTTAAATACTACCTTTAATATTATGATAGATAAAATACAGCAACTTATTGAGAAAGTACGACATGTAACCCAGGAAAGGCAGAGGACCAAATTAGAGGCCCTTCAGGCCCAAATTAACCCCCACTTTTTACTAAATACTTTGAATGGGATAAAATGGCTTTGTGTTATCGAAGGGGCCCAGGTTGCAGAAAGAATGTTAATGAATTTAGGATTTCTATTGGAAAATACTCTAGGGAGATATGATGATACTATATCTTTAAGAGATGAAATTGAAGGTTTAGAGAAATATGCTGAGCTTCAGAAGATGAGGTATGGGAACATATTTCACTTGTCTTCTGATATACCTGAGGATTTATATGATGTACAGATTCCAGTATTACTATTACAACCTATTGTAGAAAACAGTATCCTTCATGCCTTTGAGGATTATGAAGAAATAGGGCAGATTAATGTCAAAGCCCAGCAATGTAAACAATATATCCATATATCTATTTCAGATAATGGGGTAGGACTATCAGAAAAAGATATAGAACAGATCTTTGAACTTGAGGAAAGAAAAGAGCCAGGGAAGTATAGTAGTATCGGATTGAAGAATGTAAAGGAAAGAATTAAGTTGTATTATGGGGAAGACTCTGATATGACAATAGAATGCGGAGATCAGGGTGGAACTGTAGTAACATTAAAGATTAAAAAATATAGTGGATTATAATACAAAATAAAGATTAAATGTGAAGGTGAATTGTTAAACCCCATACCATGTCGGGTAGTCTTCTTTTTAGAATTTATCTATACAATATTTGCTTTACTCCTGGTATAATTGTATAATTATTACAGAGTATAATTATAGAGAAAAGCTAGGAGGGATAGCTGGTGAAGACACCTTATGGTATATCGGATTTTGAATCCTTAAGAAAACAAGGTTATTTATATGTTGATAAAACTGACTTTATTTCTAGATTGGAAAATATAGGGGGTAAGTATTTATTCTTTATTCGTCCCCGCCGTTTTGGTAAGAGTCTCTTTCTGTCCACCTTGGCAAACTATTATGATTTAAATAATAAAGATCAATTTAAGGATTTATTTAGTGATTTATATATTGGGAAGAATCCTACTGAATTAAGAAACAAGTATATGATTTTGAAACTAAATTTTTCTGGTTTAAATACTGATAGTAAGGAGAAATTATACTTTTCTTTTAAAGAATCTATTAGTCAAACAATTATTGCTAATATTATTAAATATAAAGAACTATTTACTAATTATCAGGATATAGTTAATAAATTGGAAAATTTAGAAGATATAAAATCAATTTTAAACCTATATATTGAAAAAGTAAAAGAAATAA
>JADQBV010000298.1:1604-3358 GCA_016278415.1 Halanaerobiales bacterium | reverse complement strand
TAATGCATGAAGGCTTTCATTGTGATGACCCATCACAGTTTACAAGACCCTGGTTTTCCTGGGCAAATAGTATGTTTGTGGAGTTTGTATTAGATTATTGCGCTATGGGAGTTGAAGGTACACCTTTATATAATAATTAAAAAGTTAGCTTTATAAAAATGCATTCAGATAATGACCAACAATTTAATTATTGTTAAAATAAATCCCCCTAGCTCATATAAAGAGATAGGGGATTTTCCTTTGAGAGTATTTTTTGTTATTGGCCATCATCTGATTCTGAAACCTTAGTTGCCTCAAAATCATTTCTGAGTTGTCCAATATTATAACGGTTCTTGGAAGTACTCATATTAAGAAAATTAATATCTTCTGATGTATTAACTAGTTTACCATCTATTTTAGCCACTTTGATATTTAGTTTGTCTAATTCGGCTTTATGTACGTCTGCTTTGTGTTCTAGAGCCCTTAATATTTAAGTATTTTCATCTACTTTAGTTTCCAAGCCTCCAACTCTTGAATCCAGCTTATCCATTTTAGTATCTACACTTCCAACTCTCGAATCCAGCTTGTTCAATTTTGAATTCAACAACTCAGATAGATACTCATCAGAGTGTTGTATTTTTCATTAATCCCTACAAAATAAACATAAAACCACGAAACCAGTCAAAAAATATTAGGAAATGGATGAATATTTCAATTTATTATGATATAATACTTATGAGATGAGCATTTTGAACTAAACTTTGTTAATTGCATTATGGAGGGTTAAGTATGTCTTACAGAGAAGATTTAGATTACTTTTTAAAACAAAAATATTGGAAACGAGGGATGTTGTGGAATCAGGTGGATGAAATAATAAATTATCCCCTTACGATTATTCAAGCAGGTTTAGGTTATGGAAAAACTTCATTAATATTAAACTATTTAGATAAAAAGCACCAAGGAGATCATTTGATTTTGGATTTAGATAAAGATGATAAAAAAATTCAAATATTCTTAAGGCATTTACTTAAATATCTTCCACTTAGAGATAAAATAAATCTAGAAAACATAAATATAATAAAACAGTCTAAAGATATAAAAAAGTCAGTTAAAATATTAATGGATGGAATTGATATAGATAGCGATACTCATAAAATATTGGTACTTGATTCATTTGAAAATGTTTCTGAAAGCAAAGAAATTTTAAATTTTATAAGAATTTTTATAGAAATGGCACCGAGAAACTTTCATATAGTGTTATTAAGTCAAATTAATCTAGTGAATTTAGAGTGGGCAAAATTATTTGTCGAACAGAGGGTAAAGTTAATTGGCCAGGAGTATTTTACACTTAGCGATGAGGAAATTGGTGACTTTCTAAAATTTAAGTATGACTTAAATCTGAATATTGAAGAGTTAGAATATATTAGCAAAGAAACAGAGGGTTGGATATTAGCTATTACTATAATAGGCCTTAGTTTAGTGGATAATAGAAATAATAATAAACAATTATGGAATAGTAAGTATGACAAATTATTTGAGAAATATTTGAACGACGAAATATTTGAAAAATTAGATAATGAAACTGCAGAATTTATTTTGAAGATATCCATTTTACCAAAAATAAAGCCGGAAATCTGTGATCAATTGCTAAATATTAATAATTCTAAAGAAAGATTAAACCGCCTTGTTGAAAGAAATATATTATTAGATACCACCATTAAAGGAAATGTATATAAGTTTAGCAATTTATTCAGGAAATTTTTGCTGAAAAAAGC
>JADQBV010000298.1:0-1504 GCA_016278415.1 Halanaerobiales bacterium | reverse complement strand
CAGTAAATGCAATTTTATTACTACTATATAAAAATACAATGCAATTTGATGAAATCGAGAGTTGTATAAAGGAGATTAGTGTATTATCACTTTTGGGAAATATAGGCGTAAATAAGGATTGTAATATTAATGACATTATAAATATAGAATTACCATATCAGCACGACACCTGTTCAGGCCTAATAATAGATTATTTAGTCAATATGCTTTATAGAGAAGGGAAATTCAAAGAAATAGAGTCATTATTAAATAAAATTTCCATCAAAGATGTAAAAGATAGTTTTCTTAACTATATAATTAAACTAGGTTATCATAAAGTTTATTATGTGATGGGTGATGAAGATAAGGTGAGAGAAACCATACAGGAAATAGATGATTTATCTAGTAATTATTGTTCACCTTTATCCCGTAGTCTTACTAAATTGAGAAAGGGATATACTTTTTTGTGGTTTGGGGAAGGGAAACTTGATATAAATAGAAAGTTATTTATAGATTCCTATGAAAAATTTTGTAAGATGAACCTTTTATGGCATCAAGTAGAATCATTATTAGGAATATCATTACTGGAAACCTATCATGGTGATCTAGATAAGGGAATTGAGTATGCCAATAAAGGGCTGGAAATAGGAGTTAAAACAAGTGACAGCTGGTCAGAAATGATTTTTAGGCTTTGCCTGGGAATCAATTACTACTATTATATAAAAAATGATATAGCAGTAGGATTTCTAAATGAAGCACTAAACTACTTTACTACAAATAAATTTTATTATTATCAAGCGGTATGTTTAATGTGGTTGTCATTAATTTTTTACTATACTGAGGATGAAGATCAATTCAGGATAACTTTCAATAAATTGATTTGTTTAACTAGGGATAAAAAATTAGATTACGTATATACTGATTCACATTTATTTTTTAAGAAAAATTATCAGTTTATTCCTGTTTTGTTATATGCAAAACAAAAGGGAATACAAAAAGAATATGTTAATAAGTTATTAAATGTTATGGATATTATTAGTGAAAGTAATTACCACCCAGGCTATAAAATATATATTAAGTGTTTTGGTAACCTGGAGGTCTTTTGTGGTGGGGACAGTATTACAGAATTATTATGGAACAAAGAAAAACTTAAAGATATATTATTATATTTATTCTTACATAGGGGTAAATATATATCAAAAGGTAAAATAAGCTGCATGTTGTGGAGTGATATGGAAGAAGAAAGGGCAAGCGAAAATTTTAAGGTAAATCTAAGCATGTTAAAAAAAATTATTGAACCGAACAGAAAAAATCAACAAAGCTCTTTATTCATAAAAAGAAGAGGTTGTAACTATAGTTTAAATGATTGTCTTGTAGAATCAGATGTTGATGAATTTCTATCATTGATAAAGTTAGGGAAAAAGATAAAAGGAAAGGATAAATACTCTTTCTATGAATCGGCGATTAATCTATATAAAGATAATTATTTAACAGATCATTTATATGTTGACTGGCTTATGGATGA
>JADQBV010000116.1 GCA_016278415.1 Halanaerobiales bacterium | reverse complement strand
ATATCATTATTATTTCTAAAAATAAAGTGAATTATTTACACTTTATAGATTTTCCTTCTTAAGATTAGATTAGTTTAGTTAGTAATATATCCATCTTTATTATTCTTCCTGGTTTTTTTCTTGGTGATCATTTATGACTAGATATAATTTAAGTTCATCACTAATTACCAGATATGATAAGTGCAATTGATAAATATCGTCTTCTACTATAATACTTGCTTCGTTTAATATATCTCGTATTAATAGGGAATCTATCTCACTAATATCCTTACCAACTAGCCCTGCAAGCAGCTTACGTATTTTCTCTGTTATTTCCTGTTGTCTATGTTTATTTATATCTGTATCAAGGAAAGGAACTATTTTTTGTACCACGAGTTTATTTTTAAACTGTTTGTCTAATTGACCTAATTGCTGTTTCTGGTCTTTAACTAATGTTTCTAATTCCTTGTTTTTTAGGACTAATTGATCTATATATTTACCAGTTAATATGGTAATTAATGTTGCACCTACAATTATACCAAGAATAAAAACAGATAAAACAAATATTAGTTCCCCCTTTGTAAAAACAAAAAAGGAATTGTAAAATTTCTTCTTTAACGGTCTATTCAAGACTATTTCCCCCCACAGAAAATAACAATAAGCCAATATCCTAACTGAGCACCAAAAAAAGCACTTAGCAATATTAGGAATTGTTGAAATATAATAAACAGATCACCTTTAAATAAAACACCCTCAAGCATTCTTAGATTAGTAAAAGTGCCCCCGATTGCACTTATAATTGCATAAAGTTTAAGATCATCAGCAATATCTAGCATTATCTTTAAAGGGGATTGTTTTATTATTACACCACCTATACTACCTACAAAAGAGCCGCCTATTACAACACCGAGGGCGATAAAAAAGACAGGTATTATCCGATTCATTTTTATTCACCTCAATATATTATAATTTTCAGTATTGCAATTTATGCTTGATGATTTATATTTTTTGAGTTTTTATGTGCATGAATGATTTTTATAATCCTACAAAAGTCCAAATTAGAAAGTGGGAGAACGCGATTTAGAACAATTACTTTTTTTAGAAATAAAAGAAGGAATATGATAATTTATCATGAACGTAATAAATATGTGAAAAAATGGAAGCGCGAAGAAAGCAGAAGGGAGGTACGCATTTACAATTAGTTAAATATAAGTTTGTTCTTATTTTTACAGGTTATTTTGTTCTAGAGCAAACGGTTTTCAAAAAAACTTGAGATGTTTTAGTAGTAACTCTCATTTTTTATTAGTAAAGATGTCGAATATCTGAATTATAATCTGAGGAGAAATAATCAAAATATAATAATGTTATTTAAAAAGGATGTGAGTGTAAATTGGAGAAATTGAGTAGAATACAAGAAAAGAAAGAAGTTGATATAGCAAGTAAAGTATTGGCAGAGGCGTTTTATAATGATCCGCTATTTCAATATTTTACTTTCAATAATCCTAAGAAATATGGTATAAGTTATATTTTTAAATCATTATTAAAATATACATATCATCATGGAAAAATATATACTACTCTTAATAAAGAAGGAGTAATTGCATATTACGATAGAAATAAAGATTACGATATAACATGGTATCAGGCTTTTAAAACAGGGTATTTAAGTACTATTTTTAAGTCGGGACTAAAAGTTTTAGGTAGATTAATTAAGTTTGATGAATTTGGCAAGCAAATACATAAAGAATGTATAGATGAACCACATAAATATTTAATTTTACTTGGAGTTGACCCTAATCATCAGAAAAAAGGACATGGAAAGAGCTTGCTAAATGCGTTATTAAAGAAGTTAGATGATCAAGGATTACCCTGTTATTTAGAAACACATAATCCTGATAATATTCACTTCTATAAAAGTTTTGGGTTTGAAGTTAAAGCAGAAAAACAATTTCTTGATACTGATATTATACATTATGGTATGGTTAGACCGTTAGTTACCAAATAAATTTAATATAATAAGCTGATATATTTTTAAAAAAGAAGGAATATAATAATATTTACTGAAAATAAAAATATATGTGAAAAATGTAAGTAACAAAAAGGGTGGTAATTCAGATGGCAACTCAAAGTATTAATATATTTCATATATTAATTTTTGTAAGTATCATAGTTGGAGTAGTTGAATGTTTTTGGGGATATAGGTTTTTTAGGCCAATAATATCTATTTATGGATTTATTGGTGGTTTTTTATTAGTTTATTGGTTAGTATATAATAATCTGCAAAATATACCTTTATCAGTAACAATAGGGTTAATAATCGGAGGAATAATGGGTTTAATTGTAGTAAATCTTTTATATAAAGTTATATTTTTTGTATGGGGAGCAATGCTAGGAGGATTCCTTGGTTATATAGCTTACAATGTTTTAACAATTTCTATAGAACCGTACATACTTCCAATAATATTTGGACTTTGCTTAGCTTTGATTGCAGTTAAATATACTAAAGGAATAATAATCTTAACAACTGCTTTTACAGGAGCAGAAATTATTGTTCAATCTATATTCTTTCTTTCTAATAATTATAAAAATATTTTTGAAAAACAAAATTTCTTCTTTTATATTAGTCAGTATCTCATATTTACCATTATTATTAGTATTACAGGAGTATTATATCAATATAAGGATAAAATTAATTGGGAAAAAATAAAATCAAGGATTCCAATCTCAAAAGAAAATATAAAAAATAAAATATAAACAAAGATGATGTTATTACTAAAGTGCTTAAAGAGTAGTATCAGTTGAGATTTAATACATAGTTAATGGTTTAATTAATGAAAGGATGGTATAATATGAAGAAAATAGTTGTATGTATTATTTTGTGTTTTTTGTTAAGTACATTTTCCTTTGCTTCAAGTTATTTAGTGACCGAAGAAACTGAGTTGAAAATTGAACCAAATGGAGAGATTATTGGAGTGTTATCCAATGGTTTCAATATTACTGAAGATATGATAATAAAAACTGAAGAACCTTGGATAAAAATAGGTATCTATTTTGATTATGGTTATATTGATGGTTGGATTAATAGTAATGGGTTGGCTATAGATACTGCGGATGTTGATTTCCCTTCTAACGTTTCTGATATGAGCCCCTTTGAATTTAATAATGTTAAGTTTGGTGGTGAATCACGTATAATTGGAGAAGTAACTAATAAAACAGATAAAGACTATAAAACTATAGGTTTTAGAATCACTTTATATAATTATCAGGGTTATATTATTAATAAGAATATTTTCGTTGTTAGGTATTTGTCTAGTGGGCAAACTAAATCCTTTGAAGCTATATTATCTTATGACTTAGAAAAAGTTGATACATATAAAATAGA
>JADQBV010000080.1 GCA_016278415.1 Halanaerobiales bacterium | reverse complement strand
TATCAATAGTGACCCCTTGACAAATTTTAAAAAAGTTTATGCAAAGCTAGTGATTATATCTGAAAAATTTATAAGTTGCTATGGCAATACAATAATTATTGAATATAAGTCTCGAAAATAGTATTGGAGGATTATAATGAATAAAACAGACAATAAATTACCATTATACAGAAATCCAGATAAACCTTTAGGTGAAAGAGTAGATGATCTAGTAAGCAGATTAACTTTAGAAGAAAAGACAAGTCAAATGCTATATTATTCTTCTGCTATAGGAAGATTAAATATCAATGAATATAACTGGTGGAATGAATGCCTGCATGGGGTTGCCAGGGCTGGTACGGCTACCGTTTTCCCTCAGGCTATTGGAATGGCTGCATCATTTAGCCCTAAGTGCTTGTTTAAGGTGGCAGAGGTTATTGCCGATGAAGCAAGGGCAAAATATAATGAATTTCAAAACCAGGAAGATAGAGCCATATATAAAGGGCTTACCTTCTGGACTCCTAATATTAATATTTTTCGCGACCCTCGCTGGGGAAGAGGGCAGGAAACATATGGGGAAGACCCATATTTAACAAGTAGATTAGGTGTTAGCTTTATAAAAGGACTACAGGGTGATCACTCTAAATATATGAAAGTTGCTGCTTGTGCTAAACACTATGCTGTTCATAGTGGGCCAGAAAGTGAAAGACATGAATTTGACTCAATTGTAAGTGAGAAAGATCTTTGGGAAACATATTTACCGGCTTTTCGTGATGCTGTAAAAGAAGCAAACGTTGAATCTGTAATGGGGGCATATAATCGTATTAATGGAGAACCCAGTTGTGCCAGTGAAACATTTTTAAAAGAAATTCTTAGAGAAGATTGGGGTTTTGAAGGGCATGTTGTATCTGATTGTGGTGCTATTGAGGATATTCATAAACATCATAAAGTAACTAATAGCCCTGAAGAATCGGCAGCATTAGCAATAAATAATGGCTGCGACCTCAACTGTGGTAGGGTTTACGAATATATTCAAAAAGCAATTGAAAAAGGTATGATTAGTGAAGAAACAATTGATAAAGCGGTCAAACGTCTTTACAAAACTAGATTTAAATTAGGCATGTTTGATCCTGAAGAATCGGTACCATTTAATAAGATACCCTATGAGGTAAATGATTGTGCTGAACACCGTCAACTTGCCCTTCAGACTGCTAGAGAATCAATAGTATTATTGAAAAACAGGGATAATTTATTACCGTTAGATAAAGATAAAATTAAAACAATTGCCATAATAGGACCTAATGCTGATAGTAAAGATGTATTATTGGGTAATTATTTCGGAATTCCTTCTAAATATGTGACAGTACGGGAAGGGATACAGCAGGCCTTAAATGAAAATACCAGAGTTTATTACGCAGAAGGTTGCCCATTAGCTGAACCTCGTAAAACCAGATGGGATATAGGTATTAAACCTAATACTGGCTTTTCTGAAGCATTAACAATTGCAGAAAAATCTGACGTAGTAGTAATGTGTCTCGGTCTTTCTCCCCAAATGGAAGGTGAAGAAGGTGCTGTTGCTAATTCTGATGGTGGTGGTGATAAGATAGATTTAAAATTACCAGGGATGCAGCTCGAATTATTAAAGGCTGTTTCTAAAATTGGAAAACCTATAGTTCTGGTATTATTAAATGGGAGTCCAATGGAATTAAATTGGGCTAATGAAAATGTGGATGCTATTCTTGAAGCCTGGTATCCTGGGGAAGAAGGCGGCACAGCGGTTGCAGATGTTATTTTTGGTGACTATAATCCCGGAGGAAGACTCCCAGTAACTTTTGTTAAGTCTATAGAACAATTACCAGGATTCAAAGATTATAGTATGAAAAATAGAACATATCGTTATTTAGAAAATGAGCCTTTATTTCCTTTTGCTTATGGTTTGAGTTATACATCATTTGAATACTCTAATTTATCAGTAAGTCATAAAAAACTTTCAACTGATAAAGAAAATACCATTAGTATTTCTGTAGATGTTGAAAATATTGGAAATAAGGTAGGAGATGAAGTAGTTCAGTTATATGTCAGTAATTTAGAGGCATCTGTGGATGTACCCAAATGGGAATTAAGGAGAGTTGAACGCCTAGAGATTAAGCCTGGAGAAAAAGTAAATGTTAATTTTGAAATCAACAAAAGACAATTAGCTTTAATTGATTATGAAGGAAACTGTTTCCTGGAACCAGGTAAGTACAGATTTTTCATAGGTGGACAACAACCAGACAATAGAAGTAAAGAGTTAACAGGCAGAGATGTCCTTAAGATAGATTTTGAAGTAATTGGTGAGAAAATAAAAATGAAATATTAGCCAATGGGGTTATTTCCAAAGAAGAAATATAAGAAAGCTTAGTAGGGTAGACGAATTGTTTATTATCTGCCACTATATTTATATAAATTTTTCTCTTCTTTACTGTTATATCCTATTTAAAAATACGAGTTAAAGTACAGAAGCTAACTGATATATGTTGTCAGTTTAACTTTTTGTTAATTATTATTTTTTTCTTTTTTAATTCTTTTATAAACCATCTAATTCCTGCTCTCAGTACAAAATGTGAAATAAACAAAAGTAAACTATATCAACCAAATTAAACAAGAGCTTAGATAAAAACACTCTAAGCCCTATTGACTAAAAAAACTATTCTTGAACTTGATTACAATGACCACTATCTCTTAAAAGAAGATAGGGCAATATAACAGTTACTTTACTTTATAGTATATGTGCAAATTTAAAAAGTATGTACAAAAAGACGTGAAGTCCTTCTAAAAAAAAAGGACTTCTCAGCATAAAGCGAATTCAGTTCATTATGTGACCATACCTATAATAGGCAGGCAATGTAGTTTATTTACTATATTATCATTATAACAAATTAATTATGTTTGTCAATCCTTACCAAAAAAATTCTTTATGAACTTTTTTTATGTAGCTTTATTAGTTCCTCATTGTCTAACTTGAGTTTATTTATTAGCTTTTTAACTTATCATTCTCTTTTTTAACTTATCATTCTCTTTTTTATACTTTTCTACTTCTTTTTTATAGCCGAACATTTTAAAGAATACATCTGGAGCATATAAATATGCTAATTTTAACTCCATACATTGTTTTAAACTAATTGAATATTAAACAAAGTCTTTACCAATATGATTATTGAAGTCATCAATGCTTGATATCCCTGGAACAATTATAATAGTCAGCAAAGATACCATAAGTCTCCTTATAATACTTAATCGTTCTGGAAGACAAGTTTTTAACCCGACAAAACTTAATAAAATCTTCAAATACTTCTTCAACAGCTTTGTTCTCATTTTTCTTGTTCATCTTTAGCAATTTAGCCA
>JADQBV010000010.1 GCA_016278415.1 Halanaerobiales bacterium | reverse complement strand
TGTCCACTTTGCCCGACTGAAGAGGGGGGATTCCCAACAGAAGTTCCAAGGGATTATGACCTTGTAGTTTTTGAAAACAAATTCCCTTCTTTACAGCCAGAAGCACCGGAACCAAATTTAGTAGGTAGCGAATTATATCCAGTGGAGAAAGCAGAGGGTATCTGCGAGGTTGTATTATTTACTTCAGAGCATGGTGAAGTAATGTCAAAAGAACCCCTTAGTCGTTTTGTAAAACTAATTAAAGTCTGGAAAGATAGGTATCAAGATCTAGGGGCAAAAGATTTTATTGATTATGTGTATATTTTTGAGAACAAGGGTGAGGAAGTAGGGGTAACCCTTGAGCATCCTCATGGACAGATTTATGCATATCCATTTATTCCACCTAAGATAAAAAAGGAGTTGGATTCCAGTAAAGAACACTTTGAAAATGAAGGAGAGTGTCTTTTCTGTAATGTTATTAAAGAGGAGCGGGAGGATGGCAGTAGAGTGGTTATAAGTAATGATTCTTTTACTGCAATAGTTCCTTTCTTTGCTCGTTATACATATGAAGTGCATATCTATGCCAATAATCACCTACCTTCATTTAATGAATTTGGCAAAAAAGAAGTAGAAGATTTGGCTACTATTTTGAGAACAGTTATTCAGAAATATGATAATTTATTTGGTTTTGTCTTTCCATATATCATGTGTATACATCAAAAACCTACTGATGGGAGTGGAGATAATTATTCTCATTTCCATATAGAGTTTTACCCACCATACAGAACTAAAGATAAATTAAAGTATTTGGCTGGTAGTGAGGCTGGTGCAGGTGCTTATATTAATGGTTCACTTGCCGAAGATAAGGCTAAAGAATTAAGGGAAACAGAACCTACTGTTGATTAAAATTATGATGCATATGGTGTTGATTTTAGAAAGACAAGTAGAAATAAGTGCGTAAAACTAAATGCAATTACCGGTACTTGTAAAAATCTTAAAGGATGAGAGTAAAAGCAAAACAAGAATTAGTGAATGTATATTAAAAGAATAGATATGAAAAGGAAGTGAGTAAATGCGAGATATAAAAGAATTGTGGCAATTATTTAATAAACATTTTTCAGATACAGGTTTGAAAAAAGGTGTTTTTGCAGCACCTGGGAGAGTAAACCTTATTGGTGAACATACAGATTATAATGATGGTTTTGTTTTCCCGATGGCTATAGATAAAGAGATTATTATGCTTGCACAATTAAGGGATGATAAAGAAATACGTGCATATTCCCTGGATTATGATAGTGAAGTGGTTTTTTCATTGGTTGATCTAGAGTTTGATAAAGATAATATGTGGGGTAACTATTTAAAAGGGGTTATGGATGAGATTCAAAAATTAGACTACTACTTACCAGGCATGAATATAATCTTTACTGGTAATATCCCTAAAGGATCTGGTTTAAGTTCTTCAGCTGCTCTAGAAGTGGTTACAGCTTATACAATTGCATCATTAAACCAGCTGAATATTCAGCCTGTTGAAATGGCCTTACTCTGTCAAAGGGCAGAGAATGATTTTGTTGGTGTCAATTGTGGTATTATGGATCAATATATTTCACGTCTAGGTAAGAAAGACAATGCCCTGATGATAGATTGCCGTAGTAATGAATATGAATTAGTTCCATTAGCAAGTGAAGATTATAGAGTTGTAATCTGCAATTCAAATGTTGAAAGAGGATTAGTTGATTCAGAGTATAATAAACGCAGGGAAGAATGTGAAAAGGCTACAGAGTTCTTTTCCAATAAACTTAAACATAGAGTTGAGGCTTTGAGGGATGTAACCCCTGAAGAACTAGAGGAGTATTCTGATCAGTTAGAAGAAGTGACTCTAAAGCGTGCTCGACATGTAATTACTGAAAATAATAGGGTACTTATCGCTGTTTCTGCACTCAAGAATAACGATATTAAGACCTTTGGAAAACTTATGACTGAATCTCATCTTAGCTTAAAGGATGATTATGAGGTTAGTTGTGAAGAATTAGATATCCTAGTTGAACTTGCACTTGCACAGAAAGGTGTCTTGGGAGCAAGGATGACTGGAGCAGGATTTGGCGGTAGTACGGTAAATATAGTTCATAAGGATTCTGTCGATAATTTTGTTAAGAAAGTGAAAGCAGACTATAATAATAAAACAGGTAGAGAAACGGATATTTATATTAGTATTCCTGCTGATGGTGCCAGGGAATTGGAAGGGATTAGTTGATCATTTAGTTGATTTTCGTTAAAGTCTTAGTATTACAATTGATATGTTAATTAATTGGAGGTTTCGATTATGAGAAAAAATACAAGTGGGCAAGCTGAAATTACTATAAATCAGTTTGGTAATACACCCGATGAACAGGAAGTATTGCAATATACTTTAAAAAATAAGAATGGTTTAATGATTAGTGTACTTAATTACGGAGGAATAATTACTGATTTATATGTCCCTGACCGTGATGGGAATATTAATGATATAGTACTTGGCTATAATAATATTGAAGATTATATTAAGAATTCGCCTTTCTTTGGCGCTTTAATAGGTAGATATGGTAATCGTATAGCAAATGGTAAGTTTGATTTAGATGGTAAGGAATATAAATTGGCTTTGAATGATAAACCAGGAGATATACCCTGTCATCTACATGGAGGGAATAAAGGATTCGATAAGCTTGTCTGGGAGGTTACTCCTATTATGCAAGGGGACACCTTGGGACTAAAACTATTTTATAGAAGTGAAGATGGTGAAGAAGGGTATCCAGGAAGGCTGAATATAACAGTTTATTATTACTTAACTGAAGATAATACCTTGCGGGTTGAATATCATGCAGATACTGATAAAGCAACACCTATAAATCTTACACAACATAGTTATTTTAATTTAAAAGGTGAAGGTAATGGTGATGTCCTTGATCACAAAATTTATATAAATGCTGATAAATTCACTCCAGTAAATGAGGGCCTTATTCCTACAGGAATTATTGAAGTAGTTAAAGATACACCATTTGACTTCCGGACAGCAAAAAATATTGGCCAAGACATTTATGAAGATAATTCACAATTGAAATATGGTGGTGGTTATGACCATAATTATGTTTTGAATGGTCAAAGTGGTGAATTACAACAGGCTGCTATAGTATTTGAGCCACAAAGTGGAAGGAAGTTAGAAGTCTGGACTACTGAACCTGGTGTACAGTTTTATAGTGGTAATAATTTGGAGGAAAGTTATGTAGGTAAAAGCGGTAAACCATATATTAAGAATGGTGGTTTCTGTCTAGAAACACAACACTATCCCGATTCGCCAAATCAAGAAAATTTTCCATCAACTATATTAAGACCAGGAGAAAAATATAAATCAC
>JADQBV010000368.1 GCA_016278415.1 Halanaerobiales bacterium | reverse complement strand
CCAGATATATGGACTACATCCTCAGCATCTGGGAAGAACATATAGAGTTCATCTCCCCTTTTTAGGAATTTAGTTCCTCGGTCCCTGGGATTAGTAAATTTAGTTAGGGAATTCTCCCCATCGCTTATAGAAATCATTGTCTTTGTCATCTTTCTATTGCCACTTTTTACTATCATTTCAGCTTCAATCCTGGCAGAAGTATAAAATTCATTATCATCCCTTCGATTAATTATTTCATCAGCTGTTAATGCAAAAACCATCGATGAAAATGTAAATACTAATGTCAATGTAAGTAAGACAAATAGATTCTTGCTCATTATACTTATAAAAATATTTTTATTCATTTAGTTTATTCCCCTTTCATTTTAAGAAAAATTTAACTTCAATTCCCTTACAGCTTAATTATAATCCAAATTTTAAGAGTTTTGTATAACAAATAATCCCACATTTTATTTTAACGGCGTTACTAAATCTTCCAAGGCCTGAACATTAGGTTATCCTAAATATCCCGTAAGGCCTCAGTAGGTTCCATCTTGGCCGCTCTCCTTGCAGGATAAATACAGGTTATTGTGGTGACTATAATCCCTAGAATAAATCCAAAAATAATATGATCTATTGAAAAAGAAGGATATATTATCGGATTCATCAAAAGGTCTTCACTTGCTGCTTCAAAGGCTTCTTGACCATAACTTAGTCCACTAACTGAGGTTATTTTGGTTATAATCCCACCAAATATTGCACCAAAAAAACTACCAACAATACCCATGATAGTACCTTCAATTATGAATAATCTCAATATCTCATTACTTTTAAGACCCAAGGCTGTCATCATACCAATTTCCTGAGTTCTTTCCTTTACAATCATTATCATCGTATTAATTACTACAATACTTGAGAGTAGTACCAGGAAGATATATATAAAATCATATATTTTCACTGCTACTTGTAAATATTCTAACATTGCATTGGCTTTATTCCAAATTGTAACTGCATATTGATCCAATGCACCCTTTGACCTAAAAAGTTTTTTTACAGCCGGATAATATTGCTCAGCCTGACTGGCATCGGGTGTTACTAAGAGGATCTCTGTCGCCTGCCCTTCCATAATTAATAGTCTCTGGGCTGTATCAAGTGGCAAATAGAATACCTTATCACTGAGTAATGGAAGTTCACTTTCAATAAGACCAGAAATTTTAAAAGTTGCTCCTTTAAAAGAGTTGAAGGATGTGTTGTAAACCATGGTAATCTTATCCCCAACTTCAGATTTTAATTTTTTTAATAAACCTTGACCTACCAATATTTCTAGTTCGCCTGAGTTAATCATATTTCCCTCTATAATTTTATCTTCTAGTGCAGTGAATTCATTCTCCCTTTCAGGATCTACACCCCAACCAAGCATTGTTACCATCTCATCATTAACAGTAGCCATTGCACCAAACTTTATCCTGGGTACAGCTAATTCAATACCTTCGATTTCTTCTAATTCTTTTATCATTGGTGATATACCCTCACCATTAAATCCATCCACTGGATAAGCCAATGATAATAAGCTCTCTTTCAGTCTATATTCCTCATTAACAATCTTGATATGTCCTGTGTCATATTTGATGTATAAGGAAAAACTGTTGTCTATAAAACCTGTTATCATACCACGAGTAAATACAACAACTGCTACAGATATTGCTATAGCAATAATTGATACTATAGTACGTAGTTTATTCCTAAATAGATTTTTGCCTGCAATACTCCATAAGAATTTCATAGTTCCTTACCTCCTTGATTCAATTACCAATTAACTTAATATAGATTAAAATCCAACTATTAGCATCCAACTTTAGTAATCACCAAATTATTTAAACTAAAATTGCTAAATCATCATTGAATTAATTGGTAGTTATTTATGATAAATAGCCTTAATAGGATCCTTTTTGGCCGCCCAGAGTGCAGGCAAAATGCTGGATAATACTGCAACTACAACACCGAAAACAAATATAAATATGAATGCAGGTATATTCCAAGTACCATATATAACATCCACTATCGGCATACCAAAAGATAATTCTTCCCCTGCTAACTGACTGAATGAGATACCAATTTCAGTTAGATAGTACACACCAGCTATACTTAATATCCAACCAATCAAACCACCTATAATTCCGATCCCGGCAGCCTCAACCATAAAGGCCCTGACAATTTCACTTTCCTTTAATCCCAATGCCTTCATCATGCCTATTTCTTTCATCCGCTCAAGGGCTGCCAGTATAGTAGTATTGACGATTCCTACTGCAGCTATTAAGAGTATAATACTCAGAATAGCCACTGTTTCCACAGACTGTGCCTCTGAAAAAGCAATTACAGTTCCAGCAGATTTCCTCCAAGAGTAGCCTTGAACATCTATATCAAGTGCATTTAAATCTTCATTTAATTCTCTGACTATAGGTTCAACTTTATCCCTATTTGTATCAAAGCGAAGTACAATCTGGCTAACTTTATTTCCTACATTTAGAGACTGTTGTGCTATATCTAGAGGCAGATAAACAGTATTATTATTAATACTAGGATTGGGTGTTTTTAACAGCCCGCTGATTTCCAGGTCAATAGTATTAAATGTCCCACCCTCTGTTCTAACTAGAAGAGTGATATAGTCTCCTATAGATAGCCCCATTAATTTAGCTAAGCTTTTACCAAGTACAGCTTGATATTTTCCTGATTTTAGAAAGTGACCTTCCATAATGTAGTTTTCAGTTGTAAAAACCTGCTGATGTTGAGCCGGTTTTATTCCTATAGCTGTTACTGGCATTTCATCAATACCATTATTCAAACGGGCTGAAAACCTCAACTGTTCGGCCATAGCCTGATATTGATTGGTCTTTTGTATTTCACTTTTAAGCTGATCTGATACAATAATCATATTTTCTAAAGGTAGTTCATCTTTTTCTTCCCAATATTCAGGGTCCGCTACCTGTATATGACCTGATTCTAGATTAATAATATTATCAAAAGATATACCAGCCATACCTGTCATTAGTGAGTCTGTTACCAGATATATTAGTATTGCCAATGAGATTAATATTGCAGTTATAACTGTCCTCTTTTTGTGGCGGAAAAGATTTCGTAAGCCGAGTTTAGTTATGAACACTTAGATCCTCCCCTTTTTTGTCCCTGGAGATTTCACCATCACGGATCTCTATTAATCTATTGGCATAGTCCATAACCTGTGGATCATGTGTGGAAAAAATGAATGTAGTATCATGCTGTTCATTCATCTTAACCATTATCTCCAGTACTTCATCACTTGTTTTAGAATCTAAATTTCGGAATTTGTCAAGTAAGTTGTCGCATTTAATATAAAAAACAATATATTGAATC
>JADQBV010000042.1 GCA_016278415.1 Halanaerobiales bacterium | reverse complement strand
TTCTTTTATAGAATTTGTCTTGTTTGGAATCCCTTTTTTTCTTTTTTTCTGTAATGATTGTTGATAATAACATAAATGCCCCCTCCTTTTTTTGAAAAAGTATTAAGGGAACATTCCTCCACTTCACCACTACTTTGTTCCAAGGTGAATATACAACCACCGGTCGGCGCTATTACGTACTCGAACAATCACCGGTTTACACTTATATTATACCACCTTTGAACATTATATTCAATGATGAATATTTATGTTATGAAAGATTTTTCTATATTTATTTTAAGTATCTTTACTTAATCTCTTATTAGTATTTAAATTATGTTCATTTATGTGTATAATAGGATAAAAGAAAAAAATAATAAGCAGTAAATATGTTTCCAAATACTTACTACATAGAAAGTATTGTTTTAATGAAGTTAGTATAAGGGGTCCAAAGAGAATATAGGGGAGGTAGGACAATTTGAATATAGTATTAGTAGTATTTTTTATTATTTTAGGAATCGCAGGTTTAGTTTTTGGGGTTGATGCAGGTGTCTTTATTGGATTTTCTCTATTTCCATACCAATTTAGTAAAATGAAAATAAATCAATCCATTAATAATATTTTAATAGGTATTGGTGCTTTAATTGGTAGTGTATATTTTATCTGGACAAATAATTGGTTATTGCTTGGTCTTTTTCTATTTAGTCAGGGCTTAACTTTTTCTGCTAGCCAACATTTGATGAAAGACGAGAACAAAAACATAAAAGATGATAGATAAGATGATTTATAAAATTAATTATTTGACAAAGTAAAAATAATTGATGTAAAATATAGAGGAATAGAATGTGTTTATCTTTTGCTGCATTTAATTATTAAGAATAGTTAACAAGTGATATGTGGTTTGCTATAATAAACTACAAATACTTATGAAGATAATCCACGTTAGAATTTAAGGCTAATATAAACTATATATAAAGAGAAAGGGATGACTAAATAAATGCCAACATATTTATACGAATGTAAGAAATGTGGTAGATTTGAAGAGTTTCAGAGAATAACAGATGACCCATTAACTGAATGCCCTGATTGCAACGGTTCTATAAAAAGAATCATTGGAGCACCAGGCATAATTTTTAAGGGTTCAGGTTTTTATTCAACTGATGCAAAGTCAAGTAGTAGTACTTTAAATAGCCAGGATAATACAACTGATAAAACAGATGGTCCGAAAACAGATAATGTTAAGTCGGAGAAGACTGAACCAAAAGGTACAAAAAAAGAAACGAAAAAAGAGGGTAAAGAAAAGGCTTCCTAAAAAGAATTAAAATTTCAACTGAAGATAAATAAAAATAAGAAATAAACATAAGAAAATAAATAAAAGTAAATAAATTAGTTATTAAAAGTGGAACTTCCCAGGAAGCTCCACTTTTTTTACTTTAATTTCAAAGATATAGATATAATTTAGGGTATTGGCTTATTTATCCACATATTATTTTCAAAAAACTAGAATAAAACACAGGTATTTTGAGGTAAGATATTAATAAATAAATATAGGAAAGGAGAATTATAAAGCAGATGAAAAAAAGGTCGTCGTATTACACTTTTGTAGGAATTATTGTACTGGTAATTACATTTGCAACAGTAGTATATCTCCCAGCAATAAACGCTGCACAGCCCACACTGAATTGGGGGAGTGAAGGTACCAGTGTCAGGGTATTGCAGAGGAAATTGTTGGCATGGGGATATTATGATGGACAAGTGGATGGAACTTATGGACCTGATACATACCGAGCAATAATAGAATTCCAAAGTAAAAATCGAATAAGAGTAGATGGTATAGTAGGTCCAGAAACATGGGGTGCTCTTGGTTATGAATGGTCTGAGAATCGTAGACCACAAGTTGTAAGAGCAGCAGGATCCCGTGGTGTTAGTAGAAGTAATGATGTAGAGATGATTGCTCGTTTAGTTCACGCAGAAGCCAGGGCTGAACCATATGAAGGGCAGGTAGCGGTTGCAGCAGTGCTGTTGAATAGAGTTAATAGTGCATCTTTTCCAAATAGTGTAAGTGGGGTAATCTATCAACCATTAGCCTTTGAGTCAGTAGCAAATGGTCAATTTAATCTTCCACCTACTGAAGAAAATCGTAAAGCAGCAAGGTCAGCCATAAATGGTTGGGATCCAACACATGGTTCTTTGTTCTTCTGGAATCCATCAAAACCAGTTAGCAAATGGATATGGTCAAGGAGGATTGTTAGAAGGATAGGGGCACATGTATTCGGAATATAGTCTTAAAATATAGTATTAAAGATAAAGGAGGTCATTAAAATAAAAAGAGCCTGGATTATTCCTGTATTATTAGCGTTAGTCGTAGCTGGAGTAGCTGGATACTGGGGTTATGATCAGTATCAGGAGAAAGAACAATTACAAGTATATATGGGTAATAAATATCAACAGTCTTTTTATCAATTAGTAGAACATGTTGAACAATTGCAAGTACTTATAGGTAAGAGCCTTGTTTCAACTTCGCCAAGACAGAACATAATGATTTTAACTGACGTTTGGAGCCATTCGAATACGGCTCAAGCAGAGTTGAATAAATTACCTTTAGCAGCTCAAACTGTGTACGATACAGCAAAGTTTTTAAGTCAGACCGGTGATTTCGCTCATGTAATGGCAAGACAAAATGCTGATGGAAAGGTATTAACAGTTGAAGAAAGAAAAACCCTAAGCCAATTAAGGCAGAATGCTATACGTGTTGCAGATAGTCTCCTTGAAGTGGAAAATAAGGTATTGGCAGGTAAAGTGAATTGGGTTGAATTAGTAAGGAATACTAGCCAGAATTTAAATGAGGGAAAAGAAGAAGAAAAACCTGATTTAAATCTTGATGATGTAAGAGATGAAATGTCAAAAGTACCTGTATTAATATATGATGGACCCTTTTCAGATCATGTATCTGATAGAAAACCTGATGGAATGCAGGGTGAAGAAATAACAAAAGAAACCGCACGAGATAAAGTAAGGGAGATTCTTGATATAGAAAATGTTGAAGGTATATCTATCTCTGAGGGTACAACAGTTAATGGTAAAGTACCATCATTTAATTTCCAAGTAGATGTTGATGAAAGTGTTTATTCAGTAGATATCTCTAAAAAAGGTGGTTATTTGGTAAGTCTGCTAAATAATAGGAATGTGGCAAGCGCCAAAATTTCCATGGAAGATGGAGTGGATAAGGCTAAAAA
Source organism: Halanaerobiales bacterium (assembly GCA_016278415.1). The sequence goes on along the minus strand of JADQBV010000042.1, from coordinate 155 downwards.
TTATTTAGCTCGTGTAGGCTATCCCAATATGGAACCAACTTATTCTGAAATAAAGGAGAATATTGCATATATATCCTTTGCCTATAAGAAAAATAACATATTGTATTATCCAGATATAATTAATGTACAAATTGCTATGGATAATGGTCAGGTGT
>JADQBV010000070.1 GCA_016278415.1 Halanaerobiales bacterium | reverse complement strand
GAGGAACCCCTCTACAGGGAGAAATTAATGTAAGTGGAGCTAAAAACGCTGCTTTGCCAATAATGACTGCTGCTCTAATGGCGGATGGGCCTAGTAAATTGCTCGACATACCGATGTTAAGAGATGTGAAGAATCTCTGTGAAATAATGAGAAGAATGGGTTGTAGGGTGGAGCAAAATGGCAATGAATTATTAATTGACCCTACAAATTTAAATAAACCTGAGGCAGATCATGATTTGGCCCGTAAATTACGTGCTTCTTATTATATTCTAGGTGCTTTATTGGGTAAAAAAAATTGGGCAAGAACGAGTCTCCCTGGTGGGTGTAATATCGGAAATCGTCCTATAGATTTACATTTAAAAGGTTTTAAAGCCCTTGGTGCGGAGATTAATCTTGATCATGGTATAGTTGAAGTTAAGAGTAATAAATTATCAGGTGATAGGATATATTTAGATTATCCAAGCGTAGGTGCAACTATTAACATTGTATTGGCTGCCTGTATGTCTGAGGGAATTACTATTATCGAGAATGCTGCAAGAGAACCAGAAATTGTTGATTTGGCTAATTATCTTACTGTAATGGGCGCTAAAATCAAGGGTGTTGGTACTGATATTATCAAAATAGAGGGAGTGAAATCCCTTAAAGGTGCTGAACATAGAATCATCCCTGATCGAATAGAAGCTGGTACATTTATGATGGCTGCTGCTTTAACCAAAGGTGATGTATTTGTAAAGAATGTCCTTGCAGAACATGTTAAGCCATTAATTGCAAAGTTACATGAAATGGGTGTAGAACTCAGGGAGGAAATCGCTGGAGTATACGTTAAAGGTAGTGATGCCTTAAAGGCAGTTGATATCAAAACATTACCATATCCAGGATTCCCTACTGATTTACAATCTCAAATGATGGTATTATTAACCCAAGCAGATGGGACCAGTCTAGTAATAGAAACAGTCTGGGAAAACCGCTTTATGCATGTTGATGAGTTAAATAGAATGGGTGCTGATATTAAAATTGATGGACATAGTGCGCTTATTAAGCCTAGTAGACTTACTGGCGCTGAGGTTACTGCTACTGATTTAAGGGCAGGTGCTGCTCTAATATTGGCAGGAATTGTTGCACAGGGTGACACAGAAATAAGGGATATCTACCATATAGAAAGAGGATATGAAAATATAGCTCAGAAGTTATCTTCTATTGGTGCAGACATTAAAAAAGTTGACTAGATACTACTTATAACAAAATAAGCATAATTAAAGTTCTACTCCTTCATGTTTGGTCATAAATATTTATTATGATCATAATAGAAGGAGTGTTTTATATTGTGGGGTAGAACAGGATTACTAATATTTATAATTTTTCTTATCTTAATTATAATTCCGGTTTTATTGGTTAGGGGGGTGTTCTGGCAGAGGGATGATTCAGAATTACTTCTTAAAGTTTATAATCATAACATAAACAAAATGGTTATCATGGAATTAGATGATTATCTCAGAGGGGTATTGGCTGCAGAAATGCCTGCTTTATATCACCAGGAAGCTTTAAAAGCACAGGCGGTTGCAGCCAGGACCTATACCCTAAAACAACTTCCCAGATATGGTGGTTCAGGAAGTCAGAAATACAAAGGGGCTGATGTATCTACAGATTTCGCAGATTGTCAGGCATTTTTATCTGAAAATGAAATGAGAGAAAAATGGGGATTTGTATCATTCTTTTATTATTGGGCGAGAATAAATAGAGCTGTAGAGGAGACAAGGGGTCAAATTCTTTTATATAATGGTAAAATAATTGACGCTGTATATCATGCCAATAGTGGAGGTATGACAGAAGATGCCCGATATGTCTGGGGAAGTGATACCGCCTATTTAAAGAGTATAGAAAGTCCTTTTGACGTTGAAAATGAAAAAAGTTTTAAAAGTACTTTTTATTTCGCTATGAATGAAATAAAGGAGAAATTAGGTATTCAACAGACAAGTCCTGATGATAATATCCATATAGTGAAAAGGAGTTCTAGTGGTAGGGTTTTAGAGCTTAATATTGCTGGTCAATCCTTTACTGGTATTCAAGTGAGAGAAAAACTTTCACTACCTTCTACAAAATTTGAAATAAGTTCCGAAGGTAATATCTATACCTTTACTTGCTATGGAAAAGGCCACGGCGTAGGTATGAGTCAGGATGGAGCAAATGGCTTAGCAAAAAACGGCTATAACTATCAACAGATATTAAAACATTATTATAAAAATGTTGAATTGAGGAAGATTAAAACTATTAATTAGTGTTTATAAAATATTTTTGTAGAGGCGTATATAATATCCACCTTTTGGTAAAAATAGATACCGGAGGTGGATTAATTTATGGATAAGAAATTTAATTTTAAACTAGATAAAGACAAAATCAAATTACAGTTAAAGGATTTGGGGAAAAAATTTGCTAAGAAGCAAGGGAGATTTAGGAATGCATTTCTTATTTTTATGTTTTTTGTTTTACTAGGGGTGGGATTTGCAATATATAATGGTCAACAAGCTGATCCTAATAACTTCTCTTATAATCAAAACGATGAAAACGTAGAATTTGATTACGGAGAAGAACAACCTAGTTTCTACTCTGCTCAAGAAACAGAAAGAGACTTTACGTTGAATTACCCTGGATTAAATGAAAATCAAAGTACAGGAGATAATCAAAGCACTATTGCTAATCATAATACTATAGATAAGCAGAGTCAAGGTATAAGACAAAATGAAAATACAGGTGAAGAGATTGAAGGTGTAGTTACAGAATCAGTAAGACCAATGAATCAAGTTCAAGAGGATGAATGGAATCTAGAATTATTAAGACCTGTTTCCGGAGAGATTATACAAAGTTCCGGTTGGTACTATCATTCAGTGCTAGATGATTGGCGTTATCAAAATGGTTTAGAGTTCTCTGGAAATACAGGGGAGATAGTAATGGCAGCCGCAGAAGGGGAAATATCTACGGTGCAGGAAGATAGTTATAAAGGGATTATTGTGCTGGTAGAGCATGAAAATGGATGGATTACCGAATATGGACATTTACAAAGGGCTGCTGTGTCACCTGGAGATCGAGTAAGCAAAGGCCAGGAGATAGGAACTATAGGGGTAACAGGGATGACATCACAACCCTCATTATATTTTTCCCTAAAAAACCAAGATGGTGCCATAGACCCAGTCGCTTATTTTGAGTAAAAATAAGCAAGTAGTATTATATTAATAACTAGGTTCCTGGTTAGCCATTTGCTGAATAAACGTTAAAAAAGCTCCAGTACCGCATGGAAGGCTATAAATGGTTAACAAAATTCTGTTTGAACGTAGAGTAGCGAAGTGAGTTTATTTTGTTATTTATAGCCTGGAAGAGGAA
>JADQBV010000168.1 GCA_016278415.1 Halanaerobiales bacterium | reverse complement strand
TAGTAGCGACATTTAATATCTTATCATCTGTGTCGAATCCTGTCAAGTGTTTTTTGAAGTGATTCTGTTCCAGTATGATACCGCTTTTTTGCGGCGACAAGATGTATCATAACATCTTTAGTATTTCCTGTCAATGATTTTTTATCCTTTATCTCAAAGATCTCCTTTAATTACTGTAGAAAGGTTTCTCTCCTGCTCTCTAGCAATATTTAAGGTAAATCTTCTTAGTCGTTTTTCAGGCGACAAGTGTTATCTTAACAAAGAACTATCTATCTGTCAAGGACCAAATCCTAAATATTTAACCTTCTATTATCTTAACAAGTGCTTTCCGATATCTAGAACCATCAAATTCACAGAAATATATACCCTGCCATGTGCCTAGTAGCAACTCGCCATTCTCTAGAAAAATTGTTTCTGATACTCCGAATAAACTACTCTTAATATGGGCAGCAGAATTTCCTTCATTATGTTGATAACCATCATTAAATGGTATCATTCTATTTACTTCCATTAGAATATCTTCCACAACATCAGGATCGGCATTTTCATTTATTGTTATAGCAGCAGTAGTATGAGGAGTATATACTGTAACTATACCATCATTAATATTACTATCTGATATAGCTTCTTTTACTTGTTTGCTGATCTCAATCAATTCACATCTCTTACTAGTTTGTATTTCTATTTTTTTTAACATAATAAAGACACCTCCAAAATAAGTATACATAATATAAAGAAAATATTATTTATCAACCTTATAAAGAATTTTAAAAATTACTCTTATTTAATGTAATCAATCGCATAATTTGCTTTGTCGTATCTTCAATCCATGTAGATGTATTAGCAAATGCCTCATTCAAAGAAACTGGGCCTTGAGTAATGCTAAATATAGCATCTATATAACTATTCAAATCCGTTAGTGCAACATTATCAACAGTTCCAGCTAATGCTATAACCGGCACTCCGTATTCTCGTGCCTTTTTAGCAAGCCCAATTGCTACTTTACCATTAATAGATTGTCTATCTATTTGACCTTCACCAGTAATTACTAGCCCGACATCTTCAAGTTTCTCTACGATATTATAAATATCTAATATAATGTCTATACCTGATACTAACTTCCCATGAAGAAAGGCCATTAAACCAGCACCAAGACCACCTGCGGCACCAGAGCCTAGTATACCTTGAAAATCAATACCCAAGTCTGCTTTAAGCAACATAGATAAATAGCGCAAATTATTATCCAAGACCTCTATCATGTCTGGCCTAGCACCTTTTTGTGGGCCATATATATGAGCAGCTCCATTTTCTCCATAAAGGGGATTATTAACATCGCAGGCTACTATTATATCTACATCACTAATCCTAGTATCCAAGCCGCTATAATCAATTTTTGTAATTTTACTTAATTCGCCCCCACCAAAACCTATCGGATTATGGAACTTATTTAAAAAACTAATACCAAGCGCCTGGGCCATACCAACACCCATATCATTTGTAGCACTACCACCGATTCCTATAATAATTTTTTTCGCACCTTCATCAATGGCAGCTTTTATCAATTCACCTGTACCATAAGTAGTTGTATCCATAGGATTTTCCTTGCCACAGGGTACCAACGGAAGGCCAGATGCAGCTGCCATTTCTATAATAGCTAGGTCCCCTTGCTCAACAAGAGCAAAATTAGCCACTACTGGTTCACCTAAAGGACCTGTAACTTCCTTTTCTATCATCTTTCCTCCCATAACAGCTAAGATAGTACTTACCTTCTCCACCATCAGCCATGGGTAACTTAAGTACATCTGCATCAGGTAAAACTTTAAGAATACCTCTTTCTATGGATTCTGCAACTTTAATAGCAGATAAACTTCCTTTAAATGAATCTGGTGCTACTAATATTTTCAAGAAAAACCCCTCCTATAAGCAAAAAGCCAGAGCGTAAACTCTGGCAACTATACATGCATCTAAATTAAAATTAATGTTCTGGTCTCATAGTTGGAAAAAGAATAACATCCCTTATTGAAGGAGAATCAGTTAATAACATAACCAATCTATCTATACCAACACCAAGTCCACCTGTAGGAGGCATTCCGTATTCCAGGGCTCGTACATAATCCTCATCCATCATATGAGCTTCATCATCACCAGCATCACGTTGTTTTACCTGTTCTTCGAACCTCTCTTTTTGGTCTATTGGGTCAACCAACTCTGTAAAGGCATTTCCCAACTCCCATCCATAAATAAATGGTTCAAATCTATAAGTATAATTAGGATCCTCATCCATTTTAGTAGCAAGTGGTGATATTTCTATAGGATAGTTCATGATAAAGGTTGGTTGTATTAACTTCTCTTCAACTCTCTCCTCAAAAATACGATTTAATACATGACCTTTTTTAGTACCATCTTCGAGTTTGATTCCTATGTTTTTGGCAGCCTCAACCGCATCTTGATCATTTTCAATTGAAGTAAAATCTACACCTGTATATTCCTTAACAGCCTCAACCATAGTTAATCTACGCCATTTAGGAGTTAGATCAATCTCTTCATCTTGATATGTAATCTTTGTAGTACCAAGAACCTCTTTGGCTACATGAGCAACCATATTCTCCATAAGTTCCATCATATCAGTATAATCCGCATTAGCCTGATAAAGCTCCATCATGGTAAACTCAGGGTTATGTTTAAATGACATTCCCTCATTCCGGAAATTTCTGTTTAATTCAAATACCTTTTCAAATCCACCTACAATCAGTCTTTTAAGATATAGTTCCGGCGCTATCCTCATGTACAAATCCATATCAAGTGTATTATGATGTGTAATGAAAGGTCGCGCACTAGTTCCCCCAGGAATAGGATGCATCATTGGAGTTTCCACTTCAAGGAAGCCATCACTTTCTAAAAACTTCCTTATTTCTCTCATTATCTTACTCCTGAGTACAAAGGTCTTTTTAACATCAGGATTTACTATTAAGTCAACATAACGTTGACGATATCTAGTTTCTTTGTCTTTAAGACCGTGCCATTTTTCTGGTAAAGGACGTAAAGATTTACTCAAGAAAGAAAAACTAGTAACTTTAATAGAGATTTGCCCTCTACGTGTCTTAAATACAGTTCCAGTAATACCAATAAAATCACCAATATCTAAATTACTAAAAAACTCATAGCGCTCTTCACCAATTTCATCTACCTTTACATATAACTGAATTCTAGCAGTCATATCCATTAAATCTGCAAAACTAGCTTTACCATGTGTTCTTACTGCCATTACCCTACCAACGAGGGAAACCTCTTTCTCTTCCAATTCATCAAATTGTTCTTCTATATCAATGGCATGATGTGTATAATTATATTTTTTACCATAAGGCTTAATATTATTTTCTACAA
>JADQBV010000314.1 GCA_016278415.1 Halanaerobiales bacterium | reverse complement strand
ATAGAATTAGCAGAAAAAGTGGCTTCTTCCCATGGAATTATTACAAGAAAAGGTGTTTATGCTGCATTTACTGGCCCGACATATGAAACACCAGCTGAGATTCGATATCTTGCAAGAAACGGTATTGATGCTGTTGGTATGTCAACAGTACCAGAGGTTATTGTAGCAAGGCATATGGGTATTGAGGTTTTGGGTATTTCATGTATTACTAATATGGCTGCTGGGGTTTTAGCACAGCCATTAGACCATAGTGAAGTGATAGAAACAGCAGAGCGAGTAAGACCAGAATTTATTAAGTTAATTAGAGGTATATTGAGCAATATTTAGTTACTAGCTTCTTAATACCAGAGGTTATGGAGATTATCTACTATTTTAGGGGTGATAAAAAGATGAGGGCTTATGATATTATTTATAAAAAAAGAGAAGGAAAACAACATACTGAAGATGAAATTAATTATTTGATAGAGGCATATTCAGCAGGTGATATACCAGATTACCAATTATCTGCATGGGCGATGGCTGTTTATTTTCAGGGGCTTGATGATCAAGAGACATCATGGCTAACAAAAGCTATGGCTGAATCCGGTGATATGGTAGATTTATCTGCTATAGATGCTAGAATAGTAGATAAGCATAGCACAGGGGGTGTTGGTGATAAGACATCCTTGGTACTGGCGCCATTAGTAAGTGCGGCAGGTATACCAGTGGCTAAAATGTCCGGCAGGGGTTTAGGTCATACTGGTGGGACAATTGATAAACTTGAGTCAATACCTGGATTTCGTGCTGAGATAAGCACTGAGGAATTTATGAATAATGTAAATTCTATAGGTATTTCAATTATGGCACAGACAGCTAATATTACTCCAGCTGACAAAAAACTATATAGTCTAAGGGATGTTACAGCTACAATCGAGTCTATACCCTTAATTGCCAGTAGTATAATGAGCAAGAAGATTGCTGGAGGGGCAAATGGTATTATACTTGATGTTAAAACAGGTAATGGAGCTTTCATGAAAAAAATTGAAGATGCAATTGATTTGGCTGAGAAGATGGTCAATATTGGTGAAAATGTCGGTCGGAAGACTATAGCTGTGATATCTGATATGAATCAACCATTAGGTAATAATGTTGGCAATATTTTAGAAGTACAAGAAGCAATAGATTGTCTATCGGGGAAAGGCCCTGATGATTTACGAGAATTATCTTTGACCTTAGGTTCATATATGTTAATTCTTGCAGAAAAAACAGATGATTTTCAAGAGGCCTATCTAATACTTTCTGAGATAATTAAATCTGGTAAGGCTCTGCATAAATTTATTCAGTTTATTTCTAGACAAGGTGGAGATGTTAATCTAATTAAAAACAATGAACTACCTGAGGCTAATCATAAGATAGAATTAGCATCAAATAAAGATGGATATGTTAGTTCTATTAATACACGCGAAATTGGACTTAGTGCCATGGTTCTGGGTGCGGGGAGAATAAATAAAGATAGCAAAATTGATTATTTAGTAGGTATAAGACTACTAAAAAAGATTGGAGATAAAGTGAAAAAGGGTGAAACCCTTGCTGTAATATATTATAACAGGGAAGAAAAGTTAAGTGAAGTTAAAAAAAGAGTAAGTGAAGCATATAGTATTGAAGAAACAAAACAAGAGAAGTTACAATTAATACATCGAGTTATAACGTAAATATTTTGTATTATATGACTCAAACTTCGCACTTACTTTAATTATACTTGAGATTTCCTGGTTAACCACTTGCTGAATTAGCTTTTTTTCGTGCATGAAGTGCAGCTAAATTCTCTTTTTTATTACGCATGGATAATTTAGAAATTAGGTCATAGAGACCGTCATGGTTAACCAGGCTTTATGCGAAATATTTACCTGCGAAGTTTGAATTATAAGAATACTACATAGAGTTGTTGGATAGTGTTGTTTGTCCTAAATAAAATTTAAAAAGAAAAAATTCCTCCAGCATATTCTGTATTATTAGTTAATAAATATTAATAGTAGAGAAAAGGAGGTTTTTCTATGCTTAAGAAAGTAATTTTATCATTCTTATTAATTTTTATTTGTTTAGCAACAACATCCATAATGGCTGCTCAAGCAGATTTTGAACTTGAAGCTAAGTCAGCTATATTGATGGAATTTGAAACTGGTGAAATATTATATGAAAAAGAAGCAGATCTTGAATTACCTCCTGCCAGTATGACTAAAATTATGACAATGCTTTTAGTTATGGAGGCAGTTGAGGAAGGTAGAGCAAAACTTAATGACAAACTAGTAGTTAGTGAATTAGCAGCAAGTATGGGTGGCTCGCAGATATGGCTAGAACCTGGTGAAGAAATGCAGCTGGAAGAGATGATGAAGGCTATTGCAATTGTTTCTGCAAATGATGCCTGTGTTGCAGTTGCAGAATACCTATATGGTACTGAAGATGCTTTTGTAAAAGCTATGAATGATAAGGCGAGAGAGTTAGGTCTGAAAAATACCTATTTTTATAATACAAATGGGTTACCAACAGATAATCCTGACATCCAAGGTAATTATACCAGTGCTCATGACCTAGCCGTAATGGCAAGAGAGCTATTAAAATATCCTAAAGTTCTAGAATGGACTTCAACCTGGATTGATTATTTACGTGATGGCAGCTCTGTTTTAAATAATACTAATCGTCTAGTTCGTTTTTATATGGGTGCCGATGGTTTAAAGACAGGTTATACTGAAGAAGCCAGGTTTTGCTTAACATCTACTGCTCAAAGAGAAGGACTTAGATTTATTGCTGTTGTAATGGGCGAAGAAAATTCAAGTACAAGATTTGAAGAATCAGGGAAATTATTAACATACGGATTTGGATTATTTCAGGGTTTAAAGGTAGCTAAGGCTAATGATCTTATTGAGGAAATTTCCATATTTAATGGAAAAAAAGAAATAGCTAATGCTATTGTTGAAAAAGACTTAATTATGCCTGTTCGAAGAGGAAGAGAAGATGAAATAAGTAAATCAATAGAAATTAATGATAATATTCATGCCCCTTTGCAAAAGGGTGATAAAATAGGAGAAATTAAAGTCTACAAAGGTAATTTGTTGATGAAAACTGGCAATATTATTGTAGATAGAGATGTATATAAGGCTTCGTTTTTCCAGATGATTTCCAGAATAATTCAACACAGCATCATAAGCTTAGTTGGTCTATTTAGTTAAATTAAGACATTAGATATATAAAAAAGACAATAATAGTGTTAAATCCTGCCAAAAAAGACAATTTATGAGGCAGGATTATTTTTATTTAAATAGAATTATATATTTAAGAGATTCTTAATTTCAGAGTGTTGTACTGGAATTTAGAAGAACAAATCCTGAGACATACTGCTACTTGCAGTCTTAAAAGGATGAAAA
>JADQBV010000415.1 GCA_016278415.1 Halanaerobiales bacterium | reverse complement strand
TACTTATCTTTACCGGATTTACCATTACTATTAATGACAAATCAAATAATCCAAAGTACAGGACAATACATTGATGAGAAAAAATTTGTAACAGAAGCATTCTTTAAACCTTCTTGTAATTTAAAAAAATCCTGGCTAAAACATTATAAAAATAATGGAGATAGTATAATATATAAGGCTGGAATCAACGAATATGATATATTTGCTCAGGATACTTTAATATTGGGTGCTGATGATAGAGAAAATAAAATTCAAGTATATCAGACTGGAGATGATCCATTATGGGGTGTGATTAATACGGATGTAATAGGGGTATTTATTGAGAATAGAATATCTATTGCTGATGGTGATAGCGTATTTACACCTTCGACTATTGTAATGATAAATAATGAAGAGATTGACGCTTTACTTCTAAGTGATCTTAAAAAAATAAGCTTCAACTAAGCCCTATAAACAATTGTATAATTTTACCACCTTGAACTAAGTAATTATTTATTGCTAATGAAAAGGATATTAGCAAAATTTATTGAATATAAAGTATATAGATAAAGAATTTAATTGATTAGATATTACCGAGTTCTGGTGCAAATGAATTTTCAGATTCAGTTGCAGTTATTTGTCTGATAATATTTCGCCGGATTCAAATTTATTGGTACTACATATTGAAAGGGGGATTTATAATGTTAGAATTAATAGGCTTTGTTGTGGTAATTTGGGCAGTAGTTTATTATCTTAATAATATGGCTCCATAGAAGTATAGTTGGAGGAGATATAATTTTATATCTCCTCCCTTTATTAGTGTGAATAGTTACGCTATATATACGGAAGTAAAATACAGTCTTTGTAGAACGAAATTAGGTGAATAGTACCGTCTGTTTCCACTTTAAAAAAATTAAAGGATGATCTAAAAATCAAGTACTGGCAGTTCTATTGGTAGTAGTTATTGGGTAAATACAAATTTTTTTACTATAATGTTAGGGGTATTTTTTATGAATAGATATCGACGAATTAGGGCAATAATTGTAAAGGATTTTATAGAGTCCTTTAAAAACAAAACAGTATTAATAGTTATTCTACTACCTGTTCTTGCTTCTCTCTTGTTTTCTGTAGTAAATAGTAATGAGATTACTAAGGTATTTAATGTAGGGGTTGTGGAAAGTGAATCTTCATCTTTTAGCAGTTTTATAGATGATGTTAATGATCTTAAGACAATTACTTACAAAAATGAAAATAAGGGAATTGAGTCTTTAAAAAGTGGACAAATTGAAGGTTTGATAGTATACGAAGAGGGCTTCACAGTATATTTGGATAGCAGTCAATCTCTTACTTATTTTTTTCTTAAAGATAATCTGGAGAATCTAATAAGGGTCTATTTAAATGAAAGCCCAGATTCTAATATAGACTTTGTTCCTTTAAACTCAGCTATATCTTCATTATCTTTCTTACCAATTTGGATAACCATAACAATAACGATGATAGGTGTATTAATAATTTCTGGTGGATTTGCAGAAGAAAAGGAGAATAAGACACTATATTCTATTATTATATCACCAGCCAGTAAATTTGATATTTTATTAGGAAAAGGGATCTTTGGCGTTTTATTTACTTTTATAACAATCTTCATAATGTGTTTATTAAATGGTGTATATTTAATTGGAATTATAAATTTATTAAAACTAATAATGGTTATTTTAGTGGCATCAGTAAGCTTCACTTCTATCGGTCTGCTAATAGGTTCTTTTACTGATTCACAATCTACTGCTCGCTCTATTGGTACAATTATTTATTTTCCCTTATTATTTCCTACTTTAATTGCAGATTTATCTAATTTTACCAGGATTTTTGCCAGGTTTTTCCCTACACATTACCTCTATAGTTCATTAGAAAAATTGCTTATTTATCAAGGGAAAGTAAGTATTAGCAAGGACTTAAGTATTTTATTTTTATTTGCACTTATATTATCATTAGTAACTCTTATTAAGTTTAGGAAGGTGAGCTAATATATGCTTATTAATTACAAAAATCTTTTTAAAAAAAGCAATTTTAAAATTATAATTTTTATCGCACTTATATTGTTCAGTTCTCATGTCATATATTCTCAAGAAGAAAATAGTTTAAGCATAGTCGAATTAAGTGAGAAAGAAGTAAACTTAAGAAATTTTGTTCAAGAAATATACCTAGAATATTCAAAAAAGAATTTTCAGTATGTGTACCAAATATTACATCCTGATATTAAGGAAATGATTACAGAGGAGGAATATGAGTATTATCAAGATAAAGAATTCAAGAAATATAAAATCAAAATTAGTGAAATTATAGTGGGTGTCGAATTAGAAAAAATTGAAATACCTAATAAATTTAAAGATATAGTAATGGATATCAAGGATAAAGATATATATAAGGTTCCAATTTCTTATAAAATGGACTTAATATTTGCAGGGGCAGAACAAACACGAGACGTAGATAATCAGGTATATATATTAATAGATAAGCAGAAGTATTATTTACTATGGGACCCTTCTGTCATCAAAAAAGAAGCGGAAGAGGAAGAGGAAGCAGAGGCGAAATGAGGGAGATAAATGTCTTCAATAATTGAAATAAAGAATCTATCAAAAAGGTATAAGAATACAACGGCTGTAAAAAATATTAGTTTTTCTGTAAATAAAGGAGAGGTTTTTGGTTTCTTAGGACCTAATGGTGCAGGAAAGACAACAACAATCAATATTTTATTAGGTTTACTTCACCAAGATAAAGGTAAATGTATGATATTTCAAAGGAATATTAGTGAAATAGATAAGAGTATATATAAAAAAATGGGTGTTGTTTTTGAAGAAAAGAACCTATATAATCGACTTACTGGTACACAAAATTTAAAATTTTTTGGTGATATGTATGGTGTGGGTATAGATAGAATAAATTATTTGCTGAATAAATTTGATTTGAGTGAGGCTGCTTCTCGTCAGGTAAAAACTTACTCAAAGGGTATGAGGCAGAGGCTATTAATATGTCGTGCCTTATTGAATGAACCGGAACTATTGATACTTGATGAACCAACAGGTGGTCTTGATCCAGTATCCCTAAGAATTATTCATAATTCTATTCTTGACTTAAAGAAAGAGGGCAAGACAATACTCCTTAGTACTCATTACATGGAAGAGGCAGAACGATTATGCGATCGCCTGGCTTTTATAAATAAAGGTCAAATAATTACCATTAATACACCTGACCAATTAAAGAAGAAGTATGGTCAGGATATATTAGAATTAAGGATTAATTGTATAAAAGTAGATAAATCTATAGGTGAGATAGAGAAAATATTAGAAGCATATGATAGCCTTGTATTTGAAGATAATTACACTTCTGTTCTTTTGTCTATGAAGTATAATAATTTAGGTGAAAAATTGGATAAGGTAAAACAATTAACAGATATAATAAGTATCCATTCAAGAGAGGCGTCTTTACATGATGTCTTTATTAGGATAACAGGAAATAATTAAAAAAAGTTCCTAGTTTCTGAGAATTATTTATCTCCCACTTAAAGAAGTGGTAGTTAGCTTTCGGATAATTATATATAATGATAAGTTGAAATATCGTATAAAATTAAAGTAATACCCCAGTATTTATTTGGGGTATTATCTTTTGGTTGTATTTATCCATTAATTAAAGACTCTCGAGAAAACAAAATTAAAACTTTCTTGCGATTTATAAGCCCTTAAGTTATTTTTGAAATCTCACAGTTAATTTTCAAATGCAAGAAGTGTTCTTTTCTTTACTTCATCCGGGTTTTTAATCCAACTGGTCCAACTTTTATCTTTTATAATATTACTAAGAAAAGTCCTCCAGGAGTCTCTACTGATATCGAGGTTTTTATGTTTATTTAATATCTCCCCATCGCTCTGTTCAAAAGCTATCTGCCAGGGAGATGGGACGTTTTCTATTAACAACCCTAATTGTTTTGCTATATAGTGAGCCCAAAGAATTGATAGGGCGATAAAACTAGGCTCAGGGCTCGATTTATTCCTCGCTTGTGTTTTTTTCTTTATATCGACTGAGATTTTATCAGGATCTATTCCTTCAGGATTATTACTTTTTATAGAGAAGTACTTTTTCATTTTTTGACGGACTCTAATTTTATGCTGCTTTATAGGATTGTTATTGTCTGTATCATTATTATTATTTTGCTTAGTATTATTCTGATATTTATTGAAATCTTCTTTTTGGTCTGTATTTGTTTTATTAATTTTTCTTGATGTTTTACTACCTATAAAAAAGCCAATCAAAATATATACCGCTAACAATATAAACACCTCACTTTCTTTTTTTGTGATAAAATTTAAAATTAACTCTATTTAAATATGGGTTTTAATTATCATTATCTGATAAGATTCAAAGATTTTGAATTATGTATTATGTATCCTGAAATGATACCTAAAATATTGAAGAGTGTAGGCTTATCAAGGCCTACACTCCGGGATATTGTACACAACTATATTAGTAGTTTTAAGCCTTAATATATTATAATAGATGTTTTCACAAGTGAAATTACTTACATTTTATTAATTTAGATCTTTTAGATTGATTCTATTCCATACTGCTTGATATATATATGATAATTGCTAAATTTCCGGACTAGTCATTATTATTTACATTAAGGCGCCCTGGAATACCATCTCCGCAGCTTACCTCAATTGAATCCCTATCAATTTGTACATCAACGTCAAAGATACAATCAAATTCTACACATAAGAGTTGTGCAAAAGAGCATGCTACTGAATTATCACCACAGTCTGGTCTAGGTCGATTATGTTCCATATTTTCATTTGGTCCCATTTAATACCCTCCTTTCTTTACTTATCTTGATATTATTATATGTGTTAGTATATGTTTTGGTACTAATTATAGGAAGTGGAATAATAACTTTACTTTTTTATTATCTCATTTACTGCTTTTATATCCTTAGTTATAACTTAATGTAAAGCCTATTGGCAGTTACCTAAGCTATAATTAAATTTTAATATGGCAGGACAATCATGCTAATATGTTGAATAGAATATATAGATATTAAATTATATTAAATAAACTGTATGTAATAGATGATAATAAGAATAAGCAAGAGATGATTTTTTATGTAATAGTTATTATTAAAAAATAGTTGAGAGGTGCTGATTATATGCCTGATTTTTGGCAGGGTGTTGAATTTTCCCATATGCTTCTTAAGGATCATATAAATAAAGGGGCTATCGTTGTTGATGCGACTGTTGGTAATGGTCATGATACTGTTTTCCTGGCTAGTTTAGTTGGTAAAAAGGGACAAGTTATCTCATTTGATATCCAGAATGAAGCTATTGAGAATACCAGAGAAAGATTGGTAAACAATAAAATTATTGATAGAGTGAAATTAATAGAAGATGGGCATCAAAATATTGATAAATATATTGATGGAGAAATAGGTGGTATGGTCTTTAACCTGGGATACCTTCCAGGAGGGAATAAGGATATTACTACTGATAAGAAAACTACTACTAGTGCATTAGAAAAAGGTCTTAATTTCCTTAAAATAGGTGGGATAATAATATTAGTTATTTACACAGGACATCCTGGAGGGCAAGAAGAACTAAATGGTGTTTTAGATTTAGCTGAGGGTCTGGATAAGCAGAAATTTAATGTACTTAGATACAATTTTATTAATCAGGGAACATCACCACAAGTATTAGCTATTATTAGAAGAAAATAAGTTTTAAGAAAGGGTTTTAAAAATGTCTTTATATTATCGATATTCTAAGTTTTTAAAAAATAAATATGGTGAAAAAACATATAAACTGCCTATTAATCTACCAGTAACCTGTCCAAATAGAGATGGGATAGTTGGTAATGGGGGTTGTGCATTTTGTGGAGAAGAGGCAGCAGGTTTTGAAAATCTCTCGGCAGAATATTCAGTTGTAGAGCAATTGAAGAAAAATAAAAAATACATTGGAGAGAAATATAATGTTGACTTGTTTATAGCATATTTTCAGAATTTCACTAATACCTATATGCCCTTGGAAACATTAGCTTCATATATTAGGGAAAGCCTTCAAGTTGAAGGTATAGCAGAAATTTCATTATCGACAAGACCTGATTGTATAAGTGATAATTATCTAAAAGAAATAAAAAAACAAATAGATAAAATAAAACCAGAGGTGAATCTCAGCCTTGAATTAGGATTACAGACAGTAAATTATCACACCCTAGAGGAATTAAACCGCGGGCATACATTAGCAGAATTTATAGATGCAATTTTACTAGCGAAAAAGTATTCAGTAGAAGTAGGAGTACATCTGATACTCAATCTTCCTGGAGACAATATGCTTGATGTAATAGAGAATGCTAAGATCCTCTCTGCATTAGGTATAGATAATGTGAAATTACACGCCTTATATATAAGGGAAGATACAGAACTAGGTAAACTTTATAAGGAAGACTTAATATCAATGATTAGTCTTGATGAGTATATAGAAAGAGTAATAGTCTTTTTAGAGCACCTAAGCCCAGATATTGCAGTTCAAAGGCTATTAGGTAGAGCACCTGAAGAAAATACTTTATTTGTAAACTGGGACCACAGTTGGTGGAAAATACAGGATATGATTTTGAAAGAAATGAAAGAACGTAATACATATCAAGGAAAAGAGTTTAATTATTTGAATGGTAAGGCTCTAAAAAAGTTTTAGCGTGATATCTTGACATTAGTTCGGCGGCGTACTATAATTGTAATATAGAAATTTATGTTAATCAAAATGTCCTACAAGGGGTGTAATGTTGGAGATATACAATAATCGATACTATATTATATCATTAATTAGTAAAATAAGAGAACAATCGGAGGAATTTATCGAAGCAGAACTTAATAAAATCGGTGTTGAAGATTTAGTTGTTTCTCATGGGTTAATATTATCAGCATTGTATCGAAATAATGGTAGATTAACAATGAATCAAATTTCTGAGAAAGTAGATAGAAGTAAATCTACAGTAACTCAGCTAGTCGATAAATTGATTAAAGGAGGGTATGTTAAAAAAGAAATATCAGAAAGTGATCGTAGATACCGCTATATAGTTCTTACTGAAAAAGCTATGAACATCAAAGGTAGGGTCTATGGGATTTCAGATGACTTAATCAATATAATTTATAAAGATTTTTCAGGCTTGGAGGAAGAGATGTTTATGAAAATGTTATTAAAAGTTAAGAAAAATTTTGACGATAATAACATAGAATAAAGGATAAAGGATTTGAAATTAACAAGTAGTTCGGTATCGAAATATTTAAAAAAGGGTGATATATAGTGGAACACGATAAAATTGTTGGTTTTTTAATAAAGGCTAAGAAGGAGACATATGCTGGGAAAGGTCCAGAGGGTTTATCTTCACGACCCAATTCTCATGATTTAGAGTATAAGGAAAATAACTTATTATATATTGATTCATATTTAGGCGGAGAAAAATTTGCAGGTGAAGAAGCACTTTGGAAAAAAGATATACCATTTTGGGCAATGAATTATTATGGGAGGGTACTAGGTGATGGTTTTAGTGCTAACTTTTTAAAAGAGGCATTGTTAAATGTACCAAAAGATATGCCATATAGGGGACCAAAAGAATTTAAAGATAATAATTATATATATAGGTGTACAGTTGAAGGAGATTTTCAATGGTTTATAGGATATGAGGAGATATATAATGGTGATAACAAGGTATATGAATGTAGATTCCATGGAGGTACTGTGAAATAAGCGTTTATGGTGGTATTACTCTCGCCTATAGGGATGAGATATTAAGCAGACTACCTAAATAATGACCTAAATATGTTTTTTGGGTCTTGTAACGCTGTTGAGACAAATATAAATTTTTATAATAGGATGTGACTTTATGGATGTTTATGAAGCAATTTACAAAAGGAGATCAATAAGAGATTTTAGCGATAAAAAGATTGAAAATAAGATTATTAAAAAAATAATAGATGCTGGTTTACAGGCTCCCAGCAATAATCATTTGCGTGAATGGGAGTTCATATTATTAGAGGATATTGACCAAAGGAAAGGATTTATTGATCAATTAATAAAGCCTCAGACAAATAAAACAGCAAAAAAGGTTGTTGATAATTGGGGTCTTACTGATACTGTCCAAAGGAATATGTATATTGAGGCTATTCCCAAACAGTATAAGATGCTTATTAATACAGGCTTGTTAATGATTCCTTGTTTCCGTCAGCATGAGCCTTTATTTAGTAAAAAAGATATATTTAGTTTAAATTCATTTGCATCTATTTGGTGTTGTATAGAAAATATATTAATAGCTGCAGTGGCTGAGGGCATATTTGGGGTTACTCGTATACCTTTTAATCATGAGGTTATAAAGATAAAAAAACTTTTAAATATTCCAGATGATTATGAGGTGCCTTGTTTCTTAGCTCTAGGTTATCCAACTGATAATGCTGTTTTTCACAAACAGAAGGAGATAAGTGTTGAAGATAGAATACATGTGAATAGATATTAAAAGATTGTAATTGTTAGTGGCTAAAACACTTAAATGTATGGTTTAAAGGTTAAATTAGCATTAGGGGAGATTTAGTATGAAAAAATATAATTTCAAAAAAATTGATGCTTTTACAAAAGGTCAATCGTCAGGCAATCCAGCAGCTTGTATATATTTAGATACAACACAGGATATAAACGAAAAAGAAATGCAGCAAATCGCTTATCAGCTTAAGGGTTATGTAAATGAAGTTATTTACTTATTTCCCGAAGGTGAACATTACTTGCTTAAATATTATTCTTCGGAGTGTGAAGTTGATTTTTGTGGACATGGAACTATTGCTATAATGTATGATCTTATTAAAAACAAGCAAGAATTATTACTTAGGGATGAATTGAGGATTAAGGTAAAGGATGACTTATTAATTGTAAAAAATGATATTGAAAGGACTGACAGTGTTTATATTTATGCCCCAGCAGCTAGATATCTAGATACTACATTAACCAGTAAAATTGTCTCTAATTCACTGGAGATAAGTGAAGATCAAATAAATAAAGAACAAGCAATTGAATTAATAAATGCTGGTTTGAATACCTTGATTGTCCCTTTAATAAATCTGGAAGATTGTTTAAGTGTATATCCAGATCAAAATAATTTAAAAGAATTTTGTTTAAAAAGTAATATTGATATAATATTAATATATACAGCTGAAACCTATAGTAATGATAGTGATTTTCGGACAAGGGTTTTTGCTCCTAAATTTGGCTATTTGGAAGACCCTGCAACAGGTTCTGGTAATTCTGCATTTGGGTATTACTTATTAAAACATGACCTATGGAATGGTAGTAATTTAACTATCGAACAAAGTGGGAATAAAGAAAATCCTAATTATGTAAAACTGAATAGCTATAATAATGATTCTGTTAGTCAAGTCATCTTTGGAGGAAGCGCTATTGTAAGAATTGAGGGGGAATATATGCTTTATTAATACCAGTAGCAAAATTTACTTGATTAATGAAATAAGATATTGTATAATATATTACAAATTACATTTAAACAATAAATGCAATGAAGGGAAGAGTAAGTTGGTATACTCTTTTACAGAGAGCCCTGTATGCTGAGAGTGGGTAAAGATAAGCTGGCTGAATATGGTCCCTGAGCTGTATACTTGAAATAAGGTTATCAAGTTATAACCGATATTTAGAGTATGCCGGTCACCCTGCGACCGTTAATAATGCTAGAGTATAAACATATCAATTCAAATTTAGAGAAATATTATAGCTTTAAAAATCTAAATTTAGATATGTCGTACTTGAAGAGGTTAATACTGTAAAGTATTAATAAACAGAGGTGGTACCACGGAATTATACTCCCGTCCTCTAGTCTTATGACTAGGGGGTGGGAGTTTTTTGGTTTTATAGTTAAGAGAATTAGTAAAAAACTTAATTTTAAGTGAAAAAAGAATATTACAACTAAGTAATAAATTATGGTCTGTTAAGTCATAGTTGTCGATTGTCAAATAAAAATAAGAGGTATTAATAATAAAAATATTCGTTTTTAGGGGAAAATCAGGGAGGTTTTATATATGACTGTATTTATAGGAGGAGCCTGGCCTTATGCCAATGGGTCTTTACATTTAGGGCATGTTGCCAGTTTATTACCAGGGGATATATTGGCCAGGTATTATCGTCAAATAGGTGAGGATGTTTTGTATGTTTCAGGCAGTGACTGTCATGGAACACCAATAGCTTTAAGGGCACAGCAGGAAGATAGATCTGCTTCAGATATTGCAGGTGAATACCATACTGAATTTGTTAGTTCCTTTGAAAAATTAGGATTTTCTTATAACAAATATATAAAGACAGATAATAAAATACATCATCAGATAATTCAGCAGGTATTTAAAGATTTATTTGATAAAGGATATATTTATAAAAAAGAGCTGGAGCAGATATATTGTCCAGATTGCGAACAATTTTTACCCGACAGATATGTGGAAGGAATCTGTCCTGACTGTGGTGAATTGGCCAGGGGAGATCAATGTGATAATTGTTCTTCATTAATTGAACCAGTAGATCTGTTAGATAAGAAATGTAAGTTGTGTGGCGAAAGTCCAGTGAAAAAGGAGAGTGAGCATTTCTTTTTTTCATTATCTACTTTTAATAACAGGTTAACTGATACTCTTAATAATAAAAAAGGAAACTGGCGGGATAATGCTGTGAAACTGACTCAGAGATATCTAAATGAGGGTTTGCAGGATAGGGCTATTAGCAGAGATTTATCATGGGGAATTAATATTCCACTTGAAGGCTATCAAGACAAAAAAATATATGTCTGGATAGAGGCGGTTTTAGGTTATTATACAGCCAGTAAAATATGGTCTGATGAAAACAATAGGAAAACAAATGACTTTTGGCGGGATTCAATTAAATCATATTATATTCATGGAAAAGATAATATACCTTTTCATACACTTATATTACCAGCATTACTACTGGCTATGGGTGATTTAAATCTCCCGGATTATATTGTGTCAAGTGAATATCTAACTATCGAAGGAAGGAAACTATCCACCAGTAAAAACTGGGCAATCTGGGCTGATGATATATTAGAAAGATATAATCCTGATTCAATCCGTTATTATTTAACAATAAATGGACCAGAAAAACGCGACAGTGACTTTTCCTGGCAGGAATTTATTTATAGTCATAATGGCGAATTATTAGGTGCCTACGGTAATTTTATTAATAGAACACTGGTTTTTGTTGAAAAGTATTTCAGTGGTAAAGTACCTGAACGAAAGTTCAATTTAGATATAAAGAAAGAAATCAATGAGTTGTATATCAATACTGCTGATAAAATAGAGGGAGCGCAATTTAAGACTGCCCTGGAAGGTATTTTTAAATTTATTAGAAAGGCAAATAAATATTTTGATGAAGAGAAACCCTGGCTTACTCGAAAAAATGAACCTGAAAAGTGTGAAAACACTATTCATAATTGTGTACAGATTATAGCAAACTTATCTCAAATATTGGCTCCATTTTTGCCTTTTTCAAGTGAGAAAATTGCAGCTTATTTAGATATAGATATTGATCAATGGAAGTTCATCGAAGTAGAATCGGGAACTTTGGTAGATAATGTGGAAATTTTGTTTGAAAGAATAAATAAAAAGAAAATCAAAGAGGAAACAGAAAGACTTATTAAATTGAGCTCATAAAGACATATAGTTAATTAACACTGCAATTTGTATTTTAGAAATACATCTTGCAGTGTTTTTTATTTAAGAAATTTGAATATAATAGATTATATTGTTATAATGATAATAGTTACTATTATATAATATATGATAAACTGGATGTACATAAACCAACAGGAGAGTGATAAAATGCCTTTACATAATTCTGAAGTTGTCGATAAATTTAGAATGATGGCTGATCTCTTGTCAATTAAAGGAGCCAATCAGTTCAGAATAAGGGCCTATAGAAATGCTGCACAGACCGTTTCCAACTTATCAGATAATTTGGTTGATATGGTAAATAATGATGAAGATCTTACAGAGATGGATGGTATCGGAAAAGATCTGGCTAGCAAAATCAAAGAAGTAGTAAAAGACGGTAAGATGTCAGAACTGGAGGATTTAAAGCAAGAAATATCTCCTGAAGTAGCAGAAATGTTGGAAATTGCCGGTTTAGGACCTGAAAGGGTTAAAACAATCTATAATGAACTTGATGTCAAAACTATAGCCGATTTAAAGAAAGCTGCAGAAGAAAATAGAATAAGTGAGCTGTCAGGACTGGGTGAAAAAACTGAAAACAAAATACTTGAAGATATAAAATCCCGTGAAGAAGAAGGAGAACAGGGAAGGATGCTTTTTTCACGGGCAGAAGAGATAGCACGTCCACTGGAAGATTATTTGAATGGATTAGATGATATAGATAGGGTAGAAGTTGCCGGTAGTTACAGAAGGCGAAAAGAAACAGTTGGAGACCTGGATATACTTGTCTGTGGGAAAAACAGTCAGAAGATTATGGATTATTTCAATGATTATGAAGATGTAAGTAAGGTAATATCAAGTGGAGAAACCAAATCCTCAGTTATTTTAGATGATGGGATACAGGTTGATTTAAGATTGGTTGAAAAAGAAAGCTATGGTTCTGCTTTACATTATTTCACTGGATCGAAGGAACACTCAGTAAAATTAAGAAAGATTAGTCAGGATCGGGGATTAAAAATAAATGAATATGGTGTATTTGATGGAGATGAAAGAATCGGTGGTGAGAAAGAAAAAGATATTTATAAAACTCTGGGTTTTCCATATATAGAGCCGGAATTAAGAGAACAACGGGGAGAGCTTGATATAGGTGAGAAAGATGAATTTCCTGACCTGATAAATATAAAAGATATTAGGGGAGACCTGCAGATGCATACTGATGCAACTGATGGTAGTAATACTATGGAAGAGATGGTAGAAAAGGCAGTAGATAAAGGCTATGAATATATTGCTTTTACAGATCATTCTCAACGAGTAACAATGGCTCAGGGTCTTGATAAAGATGATGTAAAAGAACAGATTGATAAAATAGAAGAAATAAATAGAAAATATGACGATATTGAAGTTCTTAAAGGAATGGAAGTTGATATTTTGAAAGATGGTAGTTTAGACTTACCTGAGGATATATTATCAGAACTTGATATAAGAATTTGTTCTATACATTACAATACCAACCTTTCCAGGGAAGAACAGACAGAAAGGATGATTAGTGCAATAGAAAATCCATTATGTGATATTATCGCCCATCCCACTGGAAGAATAATTGCAAGTAGACAGCCCTATGATATAGACCTTGATAGGGTGATGAAGGAAGCCAGGGAAAATAACTGTATACTGGAAATAAATGCTCAACCGGATAGACTTGATCTTGCAGATAAATATATCAAAAAAGCTGTTGATATGGGCGTGAAACTGGTAATATCAACTGATGCCCATAGTACAGGTGGTCTTGATAATATGAAATACGGTGTTTACCAGGCCAGAAGGGGTTGGTGTGAAGCTAATAATGTTATTAATACAATGGAACTTGATGACTTACTATCTCTAATTAACAACAAGTAGAAGACGAATTTATTATAATTATCGGAAGATGGTTCTATTGTCTTTTTTGATTAAGTGATTGATATTGATATGAAAAACAGTGATATGATGATGGGAATAAAAAAACACTGAGGGTATGAAAATGAATATAACTAACTTATAATTATAATAAAGACCATAATAATAAAAGAAGGTTGTGATATCTATGACCGACAGGAATAATCCATATAAGGATAACCCTTCTACAGAATTTGAAGATGTTGAAAATTTAAAAAAAGATCAGGTCTGTGAACAGATAAAAAAATTGCGTGATGCCATAGATTATCATGATTATAGATATTATGTCATGAATGACCCTGTTATATCAGATGCTGCCTATGATAAATTATTTCACAGACTGGAATTTCTGGAAGAGGAGTTTCCTGAATTTGAGGATGAGAATTCCCCTACCAAACGAGTCGGAGCTGAGCCTGTTGATGAACTGGAAAGGGTTGAACATCAGGGGGCCATGTTGAGTTTGAATTCTGCTCTGGAAAATGATGAGATAAAAGATTTTATTGATAGGTTAAAAGACAAACTATATGGACAAAATAAAGTAATAGATAGTGATAATCAAATCAATCTATATCTTGAGCCAAAACTGGATGGTCTCTCTGTAGAAATAGTGTATGAAAATGGTGAGTTTAAATATGGTGCTACCAGAGGAGACGGACGTCAGGGTGATGATATATCAGAAAATCTGAAAACAGTTCATACTATTCCCCTCAAATTGAGAGGGGAAACTGTCGATATACCAGATTATATATCAGTGCGTGGGGAATTACTGATGTTGAAAGATGGTTTTCAGGAAATTAATAAAAAACGTATTGAGGAAAACAGGAATCCCTATGCTAACCCACGTAATGCTGCAGCTGGTACAGTAAGACAGCTGGATTCAGGTAAAGTTGCTGACAAACCATTGGATATTTATTTCTATGATATATTGGAGATAGATGGTGATAATACAGAATATAAAGAACCAGATTCCCAGAAAGCTGTATTTGAATTCCTGGAAAGACTGGGCTTGAAAGTAAATGAAAATACAGCAAGGGTGTCAGGCGATTCTAATGATGATATCTATAAAGAAATTGAAGATTATAGAGAGAATATGAAAGAAAAAAGAGATGAACTGAATTATGAAATAGATGGTATTGTAATTAAACTTGATAATATAAAATTGCGTGATGAAATGGGAACCCGTGAACGCAGTCCGCGCTGGTCCATGGCCTGGAAGTTTCCCCCAAAAAAAGATATGACTACTCTGGAGGATATAGTAGTACAGGTTGGCAGAACCGGGATGCTTACACCGGTAGCCCTTCTGGAACCAGTAGATGTAGATGGAGTGACTGTAAGTAGAGCAACATTACATAATGAAGCAGAAGTAAGAAAGAAAAATCTTCATCCAGGAGATAAAGTAAAGATAGAAAGGGCAGGTGATGTAATTCCTGAAGTTATAGGTCGTGCTGAAGATGGCAAAGGAAATTCAGAACGAGATGACAAAAATAAAGAAAACGAAAAATTTTCAATGCCAGAAGAATGTCCTGTATGTGGTACTGAAGTTGTAAAAGAAGGGGCTTATTATTTCTGCCCCAATGGATTATCATGTAAAGCACAACTGGTAGGGAGTGTTGACCACTATGCTTCCCGTGATGCGGCTGATATAGATCATCTGGGTGAGGAGATTGCAGAACAATTAGTTGATGAAAAAATAATAGAAAATCTGGCAGACATATATTATATAGAGAAGGATGACCTTCTTGAATTGGAAGGATTCGCAGAAAAATCCAGTGAAAACTTAATAAATTCTATTGAGGAAGCAAAGGAATTAAGGCTTGATAGATATTTATATGGATTAGGTATTCGTCATGTAGGTAATCATCTGTCCCGTGTACTGGCTGAGAAATATAACTCACTTGAAGATATTATAAACCTTGAAAAGACTGAATTAATAGAAATTAATGAAATTGGTGATAAAATAGCTGAAAGTATTTATTCCTTCTTTGAAGAAGAAAATAATCTTGAAACCATTGATAGAATGAAGAAAGCGGGATTACAACTTGAGCCTTTGAAAAGAGATAAGAATATGCCACTTGAGGGAGAGACGTTTGTCTTTACAGGAAAACTTGATAATTACACCCGTAGTGAAGTTAAAGATATGGTTGAAAATCTTGGTGCTGAGGCAACTTCTGATGTAAGTGGTAATACTGATTATCTTGTTGTTGGAGAAGACCTCGGTAGTAAACTGGAAAGAGCAAAAGATATGGATATAGAGATTATAGAGGAAGATGAATTTGAAGATATGATAGATAGATAGATAAAATACTGATGTTTCAACATCAGTATTTTCATGATGAAACATGCAAATCATTTGCAGAGAGCTTGACTTTTAGTATAAAATTTATTAAAATAATACTTGCAAATGACTTGCAAGAACTCTGATATATAATAGTAAAAGGAGGTTGAATTTCATGAATAAATTTATGATAGGCCTAGTTATCGTAATTGGTATTGTTTTTATGGGTTTATACATATATATGAATAATGATCAGGCGGCAGAGAGAGCAGACAATGATAGTGATACTGATAGTATTAAGGTATTTACCAGTATTTATCCTATATATGAAACTGCCAGAAAAATTGCCGGAGAAAAGATTGATATAGGTCTGGTTATTCCCAATGGAGTAGAAGTACACAGCTATGATCCTTCTCCAAAGAAAATTGCTCAACTGGAAAACGCAGAGGTTTTCTTTTATATCGGTGAGGCAATGGAACCATGGGTACCCAAGGCAGAGTTGGTCTTAAATGAATCTGATGTTAAGGCCATTGAATTAAGTAACTATTTAAATTTAATATCACTGGGAAATGAAGATGAACACCATGAAGGAGACCATCAGCAGGCAGATAACGAAAATCATAGTCATGTAGAAGAAATAGATGATCATACTCATGAAGAAGAAATTGATGATCATACACATGAAGAAGAAGTTGAACATCAGCAGCTAGAAAATCATGGTAGTCACGAGTCATATGATCCACATGTCTGGCTGGACCCAATGAATATGAAAAAAATTGCTGAAACTATTAAGGATGAACTGGTGAGAATTGACCCTGCTAACAGAGATTTTTATAATGAAAACCACAGTGAATATAGTATAAAGATAGATGAACTGGATAGAGAGTATAAAGAAAGATTGGCAAAAAAAGATAATGAGATTATTATTGTCTCTCATGCGGCTTTTGCATATCTGGCCAGAAGATACGACTTTGAACAATATGCCATAAGTGGGATTGCTTCTCATGGAGAATCTACTCCAGGTAATATAGCCAGTCTTATAAAAGTTGCTGAAAGAAATGACTTAAAATATGTTTTTAAAGAAAAACAGGTAAGTAATAGAACAGTTCAGGTTTTAGCTGATGAAGCAAATATGGAAGTGCTGAATCTTGATCCTTTTATAGGTCTTACAAAAGAAGAGATAAGAAATAATGAAGATTATTTTTCTATTATGCGAAAAAACCTGGAGAACCTGGAAAAGGCATTGGTGAAATAATATGTCTGAAATAATTGAAGTAAATAATTTGTTTTTTAGTTATAAAGAGCAGAGGGTACTCAAAGATATTTCCCTGAAGATTGATAAGGGTGATTTTCTGGCCTTTGTAGGTCCCAATGGTTCCGGGAAAAGCACATTAATGAAACTTATAGTTGGAGATATTATACCTGATGCCGGGGAAATAAAATTGTTTGGACATGTTCTGGAATCATTTAAGGATTGGTCCAGGATAGGTTATATGTCTCAAAATGTTCGTGATTTTAATCAAAGTTTTCCCGCTACTGTAAAAGAAGTTATCTCTGCCAATCTATATCATCAGATGGGTTTTATAAAAATTCTCAACAAAAAATTGGAAAGCAAAATAGATGAGGCATTAAATAAGGTAAATATGCTGCCATATAAAAACAGGAAGATAGGTAAATTATCAGGTGGCCAGCAGCAAAGGATTTTCATTGCCCGGACACTGGTAACAGATCCAGAAGTCATTTTTCTTGATGAACCTATGGTGGGAATTGATGCCAGTTCCCAGGACGAGTTTATAAAATTAATCAATAGACTCAATAAAGAACATGATATAACTATAATAATGGTTTCACATGATATTCATGTAATCAGTAGCCAGGCAAATAAACTGGCATGTTTTGCAGATAATACAATACATGTTCATGAACACTTTGAATTTGATGGAGATAGTGATTTTGATTCGAATTTGTACAACAGAATTATACCATTACATACTCATGAGGATAGTGATAACAATGCCTGAAATCTTCACATATTCTTTTATGCATCGTGCCTTTATTGTAGGGAATATAATTGCTGTAATTGCACCAACTATCGGTGTTTTTCTTATATTAAAACGGCTTGCATTAATCGGAAATACCCTTTCACATGTGGCACTGGCCGGAATAGCTCTGGGACTATTATTAGGAATATACCCGGTATATCTGGCTATCATTGTTTCTATAGTTGCAGCTGTACTCATTGAAAAATTACGCACAAAGTTGACGGATTATGCTGAATTATCCCTATCAATAATTTTGGCAGCAGGTCTGGGTATTGCTACAATATTGATAAGTTTGACCAGGAATTCTGCTGGTATAATGAGTTATTTGTTTGGAAGTATTGCACTGGTTACCAGTACTGATCTTTATACAGTAATACCTCTGGCTGGAATTATCATAGCTACTATTATTATATTTTTTTATGGTTTCTTTTTTATGGCCTTTAATGAAAGGGATGCAAGACTGGCAGGAGTACCGGTTAAATTTTTAAATACAATTTTTATGATAATAATTTCTATTACAATAGCTCTTTCAATGAGAATCATTGGTGGTTTACTAATTGCATCTCTGATAAGTATACCTGTCGCAGTTGCCATGCAACTTGCTAATAGTTTTAAACAGACTATTTTCTACAGTATATTGACAGGAGTAGTTTCTGTCAATTGTGGTCTCATAATATCTTTTTATTATGATCTGGCACCTGGTGGAACTATAATACTGGTTAATGTTTTATGTTTCCTGATAGTTATTACAGGTAAATTCTTGCTAAAAAGGGGAAGCAGATAATGAAAGAAGATATAAAAGAAAATATATATGAAGAGTTAAAAGACAAAGGTATAAGGATGACCAGACAGCGTAGAGCAATTATTGATTTATTAATAAACACAAAAAAACCAATGACAGCAAATGATATTTATACAATTTTATCTCGAGAAGATGAAACACTTCGCTTATCTACTATATACAGAAATTTAAATAAGTTTGTAGATAAAAAAGTAGTCAGAAAAATAGACTTGAATATAGAGAAAAAAGAGAATTATTTTGAATTTATACAGGGGGAACACCATCATCACCTGATATGTGTGAAATGTAATGAGATAATACCACTTGATTGTCCACTGCAGGAATATGAAAACGAGATAAGTAAGAAAACCGACTATCATATACTTGATCATAAAATAAAAATGTATGGTATCTGCCCTAATTGTAAAGGTAAGTAGACAAGAATAAATAGAAAAGAATAATAGACAATGATAAAAATTGCAATAAATAAATCAATGCTGATGTAAATGGCGTCTTGAATATCCCATGTAATATATGAGTTCATACTCGTATATTTCTTTTTTTTCAGGATATAAATATATAGGAGGTATATTTATTTCACAAAAATCAGTTGTGTTTGTGTATAATTAATGCAAGCGGAAAAAGTATGTGTTTGTTACTTGACAAATATATCCGTATTAGTTATAATTATTAGTAGTGATAATGATTATTATTAATTAATTAAAAATGGAGGTATTTACATATGGCTAGTGAAGGGTTTCATGAAGAAAATTTACCACAGGAAGTACAAGATTTTCATAGAATTATTCAGAGTTTAATTGAGGAATTAGAAGCAGTTGACTGGTATCATCAGCGTGCTGCTGCTACTACTGATACAACTGTTAAAGCTATTGTTGAACATAATAGGGATGAAGAGGTTGAGCATGCAATGATGGCATTGGAATGGTTACGTAGGCGTTACCCTGTTTTTGATGAAATGATGAGAGAGTTCCTTTTTACAGAAGGAGATATTACAGAACTTGAAGAAGGAGAGGATGGAGAATCCGGCTCTGGAAGAGGAAATGACGGTTCTTTAGGATTGTCAAATCTGAGAGGAGGGAATAAATAATGACATTATTAAAGAGGCATTTAGCACCAATTGATGAAGGTGTATGGAGTTTTATTGAAGAAGAAGCACGGTCAGTATTAAAACAAAAACTTAATGGGCGAAGAGTAGTAGATACAGTTGGTCCTAAGGGTATGGATTATGCTGCATATAATACAGGTAGGAGTCTGAAACTTGATATAAATGATGAGGGAGCTACATATTCAATTAGGAATGTTCTTCCCTTAGTTGAGGTAGAGGTTCCATTTACTTTACATAGAGATGAGATTGAGTCTTACTTACGTGGGGCTAAAGATGTTGATATAGATGACCTGGTCGGTGCAGCTGAAAAATTAGCCAAGATAGAGAACAATACTTTATATTATGGGTTAGAAGAAGCTGGTATCGAGGGATTAATTGATGTATCTGATCATGTTAAAATTGATATTAGTGAAGAAACAGGTCTTTTAACACCTATAACATCAGCAATACAGGGGTTACGAAGAGAAAGTGTTGAAGGTCCATATAATTTTGTAGTAGGTCCATATTTATATGGTTTATTACATAAGCTGGATGAAGATGGATATCCAGTTAAAAAGAAATTACAAGCCTTAATTGAAGGAGATATTATTTTCTCGGAAGCCCTTGGTGATCAAGGTTTATTGTTAGGTAGTAGAGAAGATGATTTTGAGCTAATAGTAGGTCAGGATATTTCAATTGGATATAAAAAAGAAACAGATGAGGAGATAGAATTTTTCTTAACTGAATC
Source organism: Halanaerobiales bacterium (assembly GCA_016278415.1). The sequence continues at coordinate 12,405 of JADQBV010000415.1, read as the reverse complement.
TTTTACATTTAAAGTAAATGCACCTGAGGCAATTGTAGTTTTTGAAAAACCCTAACCCTTTAAAAACACAGTCCCATCTTACTAGATAAATTTTTTTCTCACAGGTAATTACATTGGGATAAAAATTTAATATAGCAAATAATTAAAGCTGTTACCCCTTTCCATTAAAAAGGTGTAACAGTTTTTTGCATAGGACATCCAATCAACTTCATAAAATCTAATATAGTGGGTAATAAAAATAGTTACATATTTCCATTACCTATAAATAATATGGAGTTTGATAAGAATAAAATATATCAAATAGGGAGGTTTCTATGCTTTTAAAGGATATTAAGATTGCTTTTGCCTTAACAGGTTCATATTGTGTATTTGATCAAGTTATACCACAGGTTGCTAAATTGGTTGAGGAAGGTGCAGTAGTCTATCCGGTGGTGTCTTATGAAGTAGCAAAAACTGATAGTAGATTTGGTAAAGCCGAAGATTTTATGAAAAGCTTAGAGGATATTACTGGCAAAGAGGTTATTCGGACCATGGAGAAAGCTGAACCAATAGGTGTTGTTGATCCCTGTGACTTGGTTGTGCTGTCACCCTGTAGTGGTAATTCACTTTCCAAATTAGCGGATGGGGCATCAGATACACCTGCATTGATGGTTGTAAAAGGGATGTTTAGGAATAATAAACCTGCAGTTATAGGAATTGCTACTAATGATGGCCTAGGTATAAGTGCTAAAAACCTAGGTGTATTATTAGCAACTAAAAATGTATTCTTTATTCCCTTTGGTCAAGACAATTATGAAAAAAAACCATCATCACTGGTTTCTAAATTTGACCTGACCTTAGCAACTGTTACTAAAGCATTAGAAGGGAAACAACTACAACCTGTCTTAGAGAAATATTAATATTATACTTTAGTAAACAGTATGGTGCGAAATAAAAACAGTCAGCAGTAGAATCAACTCTTTCTTTATTAATACAAATATAAAGTCTGAAGGGAGGAGAATAGTTAATAGAGTAATAAACACGGCTATCTAGTTTACCGAAGCCGTGTTTATTACTAGTTACTTAGATATTTGAAATTATAATGAGAACTTTAGGGAGTGTAGATAGTTTTGTTTAAATGGTATTTGTACTTTATACAAATGTAGAATGAGTCTATAAAACTTTTTGCGTTTTTATTTGTTTATAAATTAAGCAAATATTTTAGAATATGCCTTATTAATTTTATCTATTTCATCAACGCTTAAATTCCAATTAGCTGCATCAGCGTTTTCACGGGCTTGTTCAGGACTTTTAGAACCAACTAATACTGTTGTGATGCCATCCTGTTGTCTAACCCAGTTAAGGGCAACGTGGGGAATGGGTTTATTATTTTCTGTAGCAATCTCTTCAAGAAGACTTACTAGTTCTTTGACCCGACTCCATTGAGGCTCTTGAAAATATGGATAGAAATTATTTCGCTGATCCCCTTCTTTTAATTTAGGTTTTTGCTTTGTATATTTCCCTGTTAAAATCCCTCCACCTAATGGTCCATATGCCAATACCCCGATTTTATTATTACGAACATATGGTAAATCATCCTCGAAGTCTCTATGTAGAATCGAATACTGTGGTTGTATACTTACAATGTCAGTCATTTCTTGTATTTTGTCCATTAAATTCTGATTAAAGTTGGATACTCCTAAATATTTAAATTTTCCTTCTTTTTTTAACTTGTTTAATTCTGTAACTGTATCTTCAAGTGGTGTATTTGGGTCTGGCCAATGTATTTGATATAGGTCTATTACATCTGTATTTAATCTATCTAAAGAGGTTTCTAGTTGCTTTCTAATAGTGGCTGGTTTTAAATCCTTGATAAAGTCTCCATTTTCTTTATATACACCACATTTAGTGGCTATAATAACCTTATCTTGATATCCCTTTATTGCTTTACCCACTACTTCTTCGGCATGACCACTTCCATAAGCTGGTGCTGTATCAATTAAATTAATACCTGCTTCAATACCAGCCCTAAGTGCATCAATAGATTTTGAGTCATCAACATTTCCATAAAAGTCATTGCCTATTGCCCATGTGCCTAAAGCAATTGTTGATACTTCTAAATCACTTGACCCTAATTTACGATATTCCATAAAATGTACCTCCTGTTTTTTCTAATTCTAGTATTCAACAACAATATATTGTCATTATTATTGTAGCACTAGCTATATTTAATAACAGTAATTTACCTTACAATTATATAGATGACTATAGTTAATATACTCCTTATTGGATTATTCTTACCATGAAATGAGTATAATATAAGGGGTTTGAAGGAATATAAAAGTGGGATAAATACCATCATGATTATAATAATTAAGCATAATTAGTTCTAAAGGGATAGTTAGTATTTGACTATTTATCCTAGATCTTTTGTGCTATACTATTATGAGTATACGAAATAGAGTTATAGGGAGGGGTTAATTTGTTAGATGTAAAAAATATTGGACCTCGTGGTCTATTGTTTATGTATGATGAACTTGCAAAAAGTGAGTATAATTGTATTACAAATATCTTTGTAATTATAGGTAGGTTAAAGTATTTTATCTGTGATACATATCTGGGTTCCTCATATATGCAAGAAATCAAAGCATATCTTGAGAAGAGATATGGAGTTAAAGAGTATCTTATTTTTAATTCACATAGTCATTGGGATCATATTTGGGGAAATAGTGAGTTTAAAGACAACATTATTTTATCACATAAAAATTGTAGGGAATTAATCCAGGAACATGGGGAACAAGAATTGCTTGATCATTTTAAGGATTTTGCCCGTGAGGAGATTGAAATAGTTTTACCAAATCTCACTTTTACGGATAGTATTATCTTTGAAAGCGAGGGTATTGAGTTTTTTTATACTCCGGGTCATTCAGTAGATTCTGCTTCGTGTTATGATCATAAATCAAAGTTGCTATTTGTCGCTGATAATGTAGATGACCCTGTACCTACATATATGGATTGGGATAATCTATGGATTTATAGGGAAACATTAAGGGATTATTTAAATAGGGATCTGGATTATATAGTCCAGAGTCATGGAGACGAACTGACCATTGATATTGTTAAACAAAACATTGAATATTTGAGTAAGAGGATTAATAAAACGAGTGTTTAAACAATTAAACTGAGTACTATAGATATAATAGAATTTGTCTAAATAAAGAGAGTCTATTATAGAGCTGATAAAAAATTTTAATTGATATTAAATTTTAAGAAAACACCACCAAAATCTTATGTTTGATTTTGGTGGTGGTATTTACCCACTAATAGTCTGCCATATATTCATAGCTAAAATTATTATGATAGCAGCTGGTGCAATATATTTTAATAAAATAACGAACCAATTACCGAGTTTAATCTTCCCCTCAGAATTATTAGCTTCTCTAAGGGCATTTTTAGCTTTCCATACATAAGCAACATAAATCGATGTCAGCAGTCCCCCTATTGGTAGAAAAATGCTATTAGAAAACCAATCATAGGTATCCAAAATATCCATCCCTAAGAATCTGATTTCGGATAAAACACTGTAACCGAGTATTGGAGGTATTCCTGTTAGAAATATTATTCCGCCAATTATGTACGCTGCTTTTTTTCGAGCCCAGTCTTTTTCATCAACCATATAGGAGACTACAACTTCCAAGAGTGATATCGAGGAAGTAAGGGCTGCAATTGTTATCAGTATAAAGAATAAAGCCCCAAATAACTGACCTGAAGGCATTGCGGCGAAGACAGCTGGTAAAGTAATAAATGTCAAACCTGGTCCTGCATTTGGACTAAATCCTAGAGCAAAGACAGCAGGGAAGATTGCCAAACCAGCAAGTATGGCAAAAAGTGTGTCAAAGATAATAACATATGCGGCACTATCGTTAATATTCTCTTTTCTTGAAAGATAGCTGCCATAGGTAATCATCGCTCCCATTCCTAGACTTAGTGTAAAGAAAGACTGGGATATTGCATCTGTAAAGGTCTGTAATGTAATTTTCGAAAAGTCTGGTTTAAGATAGAAGACTAAACCCTCCATGGCGCCTGGTAAAGACACAGACCTAATAATAAGCAGTAAGATTATAACTAGTAATAGAGGCATTAGAATTTTAACTACTTTTTGTATCCCCTTTACTACGCCAGCACTTATAATCAAAATAGTAAGCCCCATAAATACTGCATGCCAGAAGATGGGCTCACCTAAACTGCCAATATGAGTTGTAAAAAGATTAGTAAAGTTTGTTTCAGGTGTAGTAGTAAATGACTTAAAAATATATGACATTCCCCATCCAGCTACAACAGAATAGAAACTTAAAATTACAAATCCAGAAAGAACTCCTAATGATCCCACTAACCACCAGGGACTATCAGGTGCTAGTGATTTAAATGCACCAATAGGATTCTTTTGTGTTTTTCTACCTATAGTCATTTCTGCAATAATAATAGGATAACCTATTAAAAAAATAAGAGCTAAATAAATTATTAGAAATACGGCGCCTCCATTAGTTCCTGTAATATATGGAAACCTCCAGATGTTTCCAAGCCCAATAGCAGAACCTGATGCAGCTAGAATGAATCCAAGTCTTGATGTCCAGTTTTCTCTTTGCTTCATTTTTTGCCTCCTTTAATGCTTTATTCATTATCATACATATTAATTGTAATTTATAAGTTCTTGTTTTCACCTGTTCCTATGTACTTGTTTTTATGAATTTAGGATTTAATATGCCGAAAGAATCTCAAAATGAATTAATTATCAGCAGTCATAGTATTTATCTTACCACATTTACTAGTATTTTAACAATATTTAAGCAGGAAAGTTTTTTATTATATGGAATTTAACTAATATAAATATAAAAAAATCTAAGGGGCAACTTAATGTGTTAGATAAGTATAAGCAATTAAAACTAAAATATTATCAAAAAACAAATATTAGCTATCTTAAAAATAATGGGCAGATTTTTACCCCTATATATATAGCTAATTTCATGACAGATTGGGTATTAAAGGCTCAGCAATTTATGTCTGGAGATAAGGGAAAAATATTAGATCCTGCTCTTGGACTTGGGGTATTTTTTCAATCTATTATTGGCTTAAAGTATGGATGTAAAGAGTTATCTTCTAAACATATTGAAATATATGGTATAGAAAAAGACCAGAACTTGTATGATAAATCTGCAGAATTATATAGTGACTATGTTAACATTTTTCTGCAAAATAGGGATTATCTATTAGATTGGAATAGTAAAATAGATTCTGACCATCAATATGATGGGATAATCTGTAATCCACCATATTTGATTTATAAAAAATTTAATAATAATAAATATTTATCTTTATTTGAAGAGAAGATGAATGTTAGTTTATCTGGATTTACAAATCTCTGTATGTTATTTCTATTAAAATCTCTAACGGAGTTAAAAAAGGGAGGTAGAATGGCATACATAGTGCCCTCTGAATTTATGAATGCTGATTACGGGAAAGAAATAAAGAAAATAATCAAAGAATATGGGTTCTTAAGAAAGGTGATTATTTTAAATTATAATTTGTTTGAAGTAAATACAACATCATCAATTCTCTTGTTTTCTAATGAAGATAATAATAATTCCCAGGTTCAATTTATTAATGTCAATAATAAAGAAGAATTTCTAAGTTTAGATGATAATATATATAATCAGAGTAATTCGATTGTACTTAATAAAGAACTTGACTATACAAGCAAATGGAGATTTTATTACCAACGAACACACAGCAGTAATTATCAAAATTTAGTTAAACTATCAGAATATGCAAAAGTGTTAAGGGGCATTGCCACAGGGGCAAATGATTTTTTCCTTTTCAATGAAAGCAGAAAGAATGAATATCAAATAGACGACAAATATCTACTACCCTGTATTTCTAGATCGTCGTATATTAATTCTTATTATATTAATAATAAAATTTATAAACATTTAGTAAGGGAAGACAAGAAGGTATTTCTTTTGGATGCTGCTAATAAAGAACAAAATCAGAGTCTAAAAAAATATATCAAATATGGTGAAAAGATGGGCTATGATCAACGTTACCTAACCAAAAACCGAAAGCCCTGGTATAAATTAGAAGATAAACCACCAGCGCCTATATTAGCTAAGGTTTTTAATAGAAAGGGTCTTCAATTTTTCATTAATGATGTTAATTTATATAATCTTACAGCATTTCATAGTGTTTATATAAAGTCTGAAGAATTTTCAAAACTATTAAAAGCCTATCTACTTTCAGACATTGCCTGTAAGATAATTGAGGATAATCGACGAGAATATGGAGATGGTTTAAATAAGTTTGAACCCAATGATTTAAATAATAGTCTTGTTCTAGATTTAAAAATTATTAATAAAACTGATCAAGAGGAGATTTTTAATTTATATGATACTTATTATAAGCTAATAAATTCAGTTAAATCTTTTAATGATGATATTGTAACTATCAATCCTCCTAGCCCTGTTAAAGAGTTAAGTGAAATATTTTTAAAATATCTAAAAAAGTAAGATTTCTAATTTGACTTTTATTTGTAGCTATTATAAGATATATTTATAGTAATGATTACTGATATTAATAAAAAGAATAATAAGTACATATCCGAAGTATATCAAGTACATATAATATGATCAGCATAATAACAGGTATCTAAAAATAATAAAAGTATGGTATATCATCTGATTGAACCACTTATGTTAAATATAAAAGGCTGGAAAATATTAGGAGGTATCATTATGAATAAGAAATTAAGGATTATACTTATACTAGTCTTGCTTTCCTTAGTATTCTTGACAGCCTGTAGTAACAATCAGGATACTAAAGAAATTACAATTGGAGGGAAAGCAGGTACAGAGGCTTATGTATTAGCTAATCTTGCTAAGATACTTTTGGAAGAAGAGGGTTTTGAAGTAAAAACAGAACTAGGCGTAAAGTCGGTGCTGGCGAGACAAGCTCTAGAGAATGAACAGGTAGACTTGTATTATGATTATACTGGGACAGCATATACTGTCTATCATAATCAGTCTGATCAGGAAATTATGACAGATTCAGAGAAAGTTTATCAATGGGTTAAGGAGGCTGACCAGGAGAAGGGTATTGTTTGGCTAGATAGACTTGATTACAATAATACATATACAATTATGGTGAGAGAGGTAGATGCCAGGGACTGGGGCATTGAATCAATCTCCGATCTTGCTAATAATGATGAAGAAATAAGACTTACATTTGGTACAGATACAGAGTTTTACAATCGACCAGATGGTTTACAGGCATTAATGGATGAATATAAACTTGATTTTAAAGAAGTCAGAAAGATGTCAGCTGGTATAATCTATAAAGCACTTAAAGACGGTCAATTAGGTGCTGGGATGGGTTATTCAACAGATGGTAGGATATCGGCTTTTGGCTTTATAAATCTTAAGGATGACAGAAATTTCTTCCCAGTATATAATCCAGCTCCATTAGTTCGAGAAGAAGTTTTAAATAAATATCCTGAGATTGAGGAAGCTTTATCTAAATTAAATGGTAGCTTGACTACAGATCAGATTCAGTCATTGAATGCATTAGTAGATGTTGATCATAAAGATCCTGCTGATGTGGCTCGTAATTGGTTAAAAAATAAAGATTTAATTTAGCATTTTTACTGGGGGTAGGCCTGTGATAAGATATCATAATTTGCTTAAAGAATACACTAATAAAGGAAAAAAACTTAGGGCAGTAGACGGAATAAATATGGAAGTAAAAAAGGGTGAATTAGTGGTATTACTGGGCCCGTCGGGTTGTGGTAAGACTACACTATTGCGCTTAACAAATAGATTAGAAGATTTAACTGATGGAATTATAAAAATAGAGGGACAAAATATACAGGAAATGGACCCAGTGAAATTAAGACAGGGAATTGGTTATGTGATCCAGGAAATTGGACTTTTTCCTAATAAAAACGTGGCAGATAATATTAGTATTGTTCCCAGGGTGTTAGGTTGGGATGCTAATAGGATTAAGGATAGAGTGGATCAATTACTGGAGATGATGGACCTTAATCCTGATGATTACAAGAATAGATTTCCGTCCAAACTATCAGGTGGACAGCGACAGAGGATAGGTGTAGCACGTGCTCTAGCAGCTGACCCTGATATTGTTTTAATGGATGAGCCTTTTGGGGCTATTGATCCAATTAATCGCAAAAATATACAGGATCAATTTTTAGAACTACAGAATGAATTAAAGAAGACTATTATATTTGTCACACATGATATTAATGAAGCGGTAAAGATGGCTGATAGGATAGCAATTATTAATCAAGGAAGATTAATTCAATATGATACCCCTGAAAATATTGTGATGAATACAGATAACGAGTTTGTAGAGAAATTGTTTGGTGATGAAAAGATTATACAGGGATATAGACTGGGTCACTATCAGATTTGCGAAAATGATGTGGTAGAATGATTAACTTTATTATAAATAATTGGCAAAAAGCACTTGTCTTGACTGGTGAGCACCTTTATATTGTTTTTATAGCAACAGTTTTAGCAATATTAATTGCAGTGCCCATTGGTATATTTCTTTCAATTAAAGAAAAATATGCGGAGATTGTTTTGAATATGGCTAATATAATTATGACAATACCAAGTATAGCCCTCTTTGGAATTACGTTACCAGTACTTGCAATATTTGGTGTTGGCTTAGGTACTATACCTGTTATTATTGCTTTGATACTATATGATCAATTGCCTATTATACGTAATACATATACGGCAATTAAAAATATTGAACCATCAATAATAGATGCAGCTCAAGGGATGGGCTTATCAGAATTAAGAATTCTTAGAGAAATTGAACTCCCTCTAGCGATGCCGGTTATTATTGCAGGTATCCGAGTTGCTACTGTTATGAATATAGGTATAGTCACAATTGCTGTATATGTCGGTGCTGGAGGTCTAGGTGAGTTTATTCAGAGGGGTATAGATCAGGTATATGAGGAACAGATAATTGCTGGAGCGCTATTAGTAGCTATATTGGCTATTTTTATAGAAGGCTTATTATATCTCCTTGAATATTTAGTTACACCTGCTCATATGAGAGGTGTTGAAAATGACCAGGCTTAAGATATATCGTAGTACTTTATTGTTTCTTTTATTAGGGGCCTTAATATATACATTTATAAGGATACCTTCAGGGAATATTAAAGTGGTAGCTTACTTGCTAAGTCAGCATTTGTTTATGGTATTTATTTCTATGTTTATCGCTACAATTACAGGGTTTTCAATAGGTGTTATTTTGAGTCGTACTTCTTATAAGAAATTTAAACATGTTGTAATGTATATAGTTGGGCTCGGACAGACTATTCCATCATTGGCTGTGCTTGCCTTAACCATGAGTGTACTGGGCATAGGAATGAGGCCAGCTATTTTTGCCCTTACTATATATACAATCTTACCTATTGCCCGTAATACTTTATCTGGCTTGAATTCAGTTTCTTCAGATTTAATAGATGCAGCCAGGGGTCTTGGTATACCTCCCTTAAGAATATTATGGGAGATTGAAATACCTAATTCATTAACAATTATTATGGCAGGTATCAGAACTGCCCTGGTTATTAACATAGGAACTGCTGCTCTTGGTTCATTAGTGGGGGCAGGGGGTCTTGGTGAACAAATCTTCACAGGTATAACCTTTCTGGATCCTTGGATAATGTTATCAGGGGCTTTGCCAACTGCCATATTGGCATTATTAGGAGACTATTCTCTACGCTACTTAGAAGGAGTATTTCTTTCAGAGGGATTAAAATAATAAAAAATATTAATAATTACATATAATATTTATAATGTCTTATAACATGATTTTTTATAGTATGATTAATAATTTTAATTTTACTATCATCAAAAGGAGGTTTATTTTATATGAGTGTAGAAAAGAAAATTGAAATTTATACCAAAGAATGGTGTCCATATTGCCGGAGGGCTAAGTCGATGTTAGACAATTTGGGCTTAGAATATCATGATTATGATGTAACAGATGAAGAGGATAATTATCAAGAAATGGTTGAAAGAAGTGAACAGGAAACTGTGCCTCAGATTTTTATAGAAGGAAATCACCTTGGTGGATATGATGATTTGATTGATAAACTTACTTCTGGAGAATTTGATCGTATGATAGATATAGATAGACCAAGTTGTGCTGAGGAAGAATGGGATCTTACAATCATTGGGGCAGGTCCTACCGGCATGACAGCAGCTGTATATGCTGCTCGAAAAGGATTAAAAGTACTTATACTATCGAGGGATATAGGTGGGCAGGTATTGGAAACAGATACAATTGACAACTATCTACCTGAATATGGTACAACTGGTCCAGAACTGATTCAAGATTTCCTCGATCATGTTAAAAAATATGACGTAGATTTTTTATTTGGAGAAGAAGTTGATGACATTATCCATGAAGATGAACAGCACATAATTAAAGTGAGAAGTGGAAAAGAAATTACTACAAAATCTGTTATAGTAGCAACTGGAAGTAAAAAACGCCGGCTTTTAATTCCTGGTGAGAATGAGTTAAAGGATAAAGGAGTAAGCTATTGTGCTAACTGTGATGGATTCCTCTATAGTGGACAGCCAGTTATCGTTATTGGTGGAGGTAATTCTGGATTGGAAGCAGCCCTGGATATGGCTAAACTGGGTAGTAAGGTTTATTTGGTAGAAGCCACAGAAAATTTATCTGGAGATAAACATCTACGTGATAAAATAGAAAAATCTGATAAGATTGAAGTATATATATCTTATCAGACAACGGAAATTTTAGGAGAAGATGAGGTAGAAGGGGCGGTCATTAAGAACTTAAATACTGGTAGTGTGGAAGAGCTTGAAGCTGATGCTGTATTTATTGAAATAGGCTTAATACCTAATACAGGGTTTATATGTGATAAGGTTGAAGTAAATGATAGTGATGAAATTATTATAGATGAGAATAATCAGACTAGTATTAAAGGTATATTTGCAGCAGGTGATGTGACAGATATTAAAGATAAACAGATTATTATTTCAGCAGCTGAGGGGGCAAAAGCCGCATTGAGGGTAAGTGATTACCTAAATTAAGTGACTGTATTTAACTTAACAACATAAAGAGAAGCACGTAACAACACTTATCGATGTGTCATATAGTAAAAACCCTACAAGTATATATTTCACCAAAAAAAGACCAAAAGATAAAATCCAAATTTCTCTAGTAACACAGTGGAGATAAATAAAGCCCAACGTAAAGGATCTAACCTTTACGTTGAGTTTTATTATAAATTATCAAAAGTATAGTATCATTCATAAATTATAATAACTATTAATTTATGGAGTGTTATAGATGAAAAGATATCGGATTTTAACTTTTGATGGTGGTGGCATAAGAGGGGCTCTTACCATAAGTTTATTAAATCGTATTAATAATAAATTACCAGGGATTTTTAAAAATACTGATTTATATGCAGGGACATCGACTGGTGCACTCATAGCTTTAGGATTTGCAGCTAAATTGAGTATTGAAGATTTACAAAAATTATATTCTTTTGAGACCTCTAAGAGAATTTTTAAGCCTTATAGTCCAGGAATATTAAGACCTCGTTATAATATAAATAGATTTAAGGATATAGTTGAGTCAATATTTCCTTCAAATATGTGCTTAACTGATTTGGATTACAAGGTTATTATACCTGCTTTTAAAGTTGATGAAGATAACAACAATGGATGGCGTCCAATTTTCTTCTCTAATTTACCAAGCTCCGATTATAATGATATGAAAGTAGTTGATGTAGCATTGGCAAGTTGTGCTGCCCCCATATATTTTTCTTCTTATAATAAATATATCGATGGTGGTGTAGTTGCAAATAATCCTAGCACAGTAGCCCTTTCTTTCGCGCTGGGAATGTTATGTGGTAGAAGAAGCCTTTCCTCCATAAGGTTGTTCTCAGTCGGAACCGGTTATTCCCCTAACTACATTAAATATAATACAGCATATTGGGGAGCTATTCAGTGGCTTTTAAGCCCTGACCCGCCTGTACCCTTAATTAATTTATTATTAGACGGCGCCGCCAGGGCCGATGATATGATTACTAGTCAGCTGTTAGGTAAAAACTATCAAAGATTAAATCCAATATTAACTGAGTCAATTGGTATGGATCAGTACTGGAAAATAGATTTTTTAAAAGACTTTGCAGACAGATTAAATATTGACGATACAATAAACTGGTTAATGTCTAATTGGTAAAAATGAAAGAAATGATATCCCTTTTACAATTTGTTTTACAACTTCTTTCAGAAAGTTGACATTAGAGATTAGATAAGCTATAATGTTTTAAATGTATTCTGTGTAATGAGTAGAGGAGGAGTT
>JADQBV010000132.1 GCA_016278415.1 Halanaerobiales bacterium | reverse complement strand
TTATCAATAGTGACCCCTTGACAAATTTTAAAAAAGTTTATGCAAAGCTAGTGATCTTATAGCAACTTCAAAGTACTCCATTGCAGTATCTTTATCATTTAATTCTTCAAATAGCTCAATTATATGTCCAACCTTATCTTTAAATAAATTTATATCAGTAAAAATATATCTGAGTAATTGTAGAAATATCCTTAGTTCAATATTTCCAATTATCTCTTGACCGCTATATGGTGAAAAATCATATAATAGGTATTTAAAATCAGGTATATACTCCTTAACCTCCACAGGAATATCATCTAACAAATCAGATAATCTTAATCCAATATTCCATTTTAACCTACCATGATAAAACACCAGAGGAATTATTAATGGTAGTTTTTCTTTTTTACCCTGTTTCATCTTTAGTTCCCAGATACTTCTAATATATTTAAGTAATTGCAGTGCTATTTTTTTATATGGGTAACTTTTATGTTCAAATAAAAAATATAAATATGCATCCTTACCATTTAGACTAACTTTATAAATGAGGTCAGAAAATACATCACTCAGTTCTTCTTCAATCATTGTGTCCTTTTCAAGTTCCATCTCATCTAAGTTTATTAAATTTAAAATCTGCTCCGGCAAATAGTTTTGAAGCATATTCTGAGCTGTTCTCTTATCTGCCATAGTTTGTTTAAAAAACTTATCATGAAGATTGTTTATTTCTGACATAATCTTTAACCCCATTTCTTCCACCATGTATTTATATTATAACATGGTTTATAAAAAAATGTAAATATTAAGGTATCAATTAGAATAAGGTAACCTATACTCAATCACTAAATCCACTCAGGCTCTTCTACGGTTTTTTCACTCTTGAGATTACCTGTATTTAATGTATCTTTTTGTTCAATCATCAATATATGTGTTTCCTGTTCAGCAACCGGCTTATGTTCTACACCTTTTGGAACTACGGCCATTTCTCCTTTTTTCAGCAGTTCTTCTTTATCACGGTATTTCAAAAGCAGTTCTCCTTCAATGACAAGGAACATCTCGTCTTCATTTTCATGAGCATGCCAGTCAAACTCACCTTTTACTTTGGCAATTTTAACATGCATATCATTAACTTCCCCAATGATTTTAGGGTCCCAGTACATATCTATAAGATTAAACTTATCTTTAATATTTACTTTACTCATTTTTAATTGACTCCCTTCTTTTGTAAGAATATATTCATTTACATTTTTAAATTCTTTAAATTTATTAAATATTTAAGACCATTTCATCATCTACCTCGACAAAGCCAAAGTTCTCGTATAACTTCCTACCCATTTCAGTAGCATGTAAGGTAATCTTTCTATATCCCAGGGTTTTAGCCTCTTCAACTGTCTTATCAAATAGTATCCTGGCAATACCTATTTTTCTAAATTCAGAGAGAGTGTACATATTCATTATGTACGCTACCTTACCATCCATATATAGAATATCTCCATCTATCTTCTTAAACATTGGTGGAGTATTGTAGAAACACATTCCACTGGTAGCAATAATTTTTCCCTCATCAATGGCAATCCAGGCTATGAAACTATCATCAAGCAATCTAGAATTAAAGTAATCATATAAATCCCCTTCACATTTATTCAAAACTTCATCATCTATATTATTCTCCTGATTGGCTTCTTTCAGAAATTCAATTCTTAACTTAACTAACTCATCTATGTCTTTAACTTCAGCTTTTCTATATTCTATCATTAATAAACACCCCCATACTTATATTCAATTACACATGATTATAACTTTCATTTCAGACTTTTTTATTTAAGTAAATTTCAATTAAATTAGGACTAATATAGCAATAGAATTAGTTTAGAAGCATGTATTTTTATGAGAAATCTACCGTTTTAATTCCTGTTGAAATAATTTATATTTCAAATCAAATAAATACACTTCAGTATTCCTACCATCAATATCTACTTCATTACTTAAAAAACTCCAATTTCTCGTTTTATAATAATCTGCCGTATGCTCTGTTCTAAGATATATTGCTTTATATTCCATTTTACTTACCTTTTCTAAAACCTTATCTATTAGTTTTGCTGCTATCCCCCTACCCCTATGTTTTTCACTAACATAGAGAGCTCCTAACCAGGGACTTAAATCCTGTCTGGGTTTTAGGTCATTATTGAATATCGATACAGTACCAAGACATACCTTTTCTTCTATGGCTATATAACAGATAGGAAATTTATCATAATTACTATTACTATAAAACTCTTTAATCTTAGATTTATCTTTATTTTTACCCTCTTTTATAACAAACTCATTATAATTCCAGTCAACAACAATATCAACATATTCCGGGTAATCTCGCAAATAAACTATCTTCATATTCATCACTCCAATATATCTATTAATCGTTCTATATTCATCAGTTTTCCGTCAATAAATTTCAATAGAAAGGCATCAGGCATTTTAAGGGTTTTCCAGAACTCCAGATCATACTTTTCATCATAATAATTTAAAATCACTGCCAGCCAGGTACCATGTGTCCCTATTATCATATTTTCTCCAGCATACAGCTGGATTACCTCTTCCAGTGCCTTTATCCCTCTTTCCTGTACCTGATTAAAGGATTCTCCACCTTGGATAGAATAATCAAAATCATTCCACTGGCTTTCAACAAAATTGATAAATTCCTCATCATCAAGGTAACGGTCAGCAACAGTTCTTTCCCGGAAATCATCTCTTCTTTCAATTTCTAAATCCTTGTTCTCAGCAATACACTCTACAGTATGAACTGCTCTATGATAGGGACTGGATAAAACCTTTGTTATATCAATATCTCTGAAATATTTAATTAGCTTTTCAGCATCCTCTTTACCTTTTGCTGATAAGGGACGACTATAATTATCATCATCTGGAGTAAAATTACTCTCTGCATGTCTTACAAAATATATATTTGTCTCCATTATGTATCACCTCATTTAAATATATAATAATTTTTAACTATAGGGAAAATCTTTAGCATCTCCAAATAGATTCTTAATCCATTATAAATATTCTTATATAATCTATAAGGATTACATCATACGTTTATCTATAACCCTTTCATCAATCCTTCTCACTACACTATAGTTATATGGAGTAAAGTATTTATTCCAGAAATTACTGCCTGTGGTATTAATAGATTCATAATCCACTCCACAGACCTTATAATTATATTCCAAAAGCCACTCCTGTATGACTCCTAAAAGAGCGGTACCAACATTCAATTCTCTGGCATTCTCATCAACATAGGCCCCTGTTATATTCATAACATCAAGATGTTCTGTAATAAACCTTTCACCGCTAGCTTCTATCTTCATAAATCCTATGGGCTTTTCATCACTACAGGCCATCCATATATGATGATTGTCTTTACTTATCCATTCCTTTAAATACTTAAT
>JADQBV010000169.1 GCA_016278415.1 Halanaerobiales bacterium | reverse complement strand
CTAGTTAAATAGGCTTTTGCTACACCTATTACATCATCTATACGAGTCGGTCCAACACCAGAACCTGTACAGACTCCACCAGCTGTAGGATTTGATGAGGTTACAAAGGGATAGGTACCATAGTCAACATCAAGCAATGTCCCCTGAGCACCTTCAAAGAATATCTGCTTCTTCTCTTTCCTTGCTTCCTCCAGTAAAATAGAAATATTTGTTACATGTGGACGTAGTACATCGATAAACCCTTGATACTGAGCGATAATCTCTTCAGCATCCATAGGTTCAGCCCCATATATCTTTTCCAGGACTAGATTTTGATAATCTAATGTATCCTGTAGTTTACGATAAAAACGGTCTTTATCAAGGGTATCTATAACACGGATTCCTCGCCTAGCTATCTTATCTGTATAGGCAGGGCCAATACCCTTACCGGTAGTCCCTATCTTGGAATCAGCTTTACGCTCTTCTTCCAATTTGTCCAACAATCTATGATATGGCATGATTATATGTGCAGTCTCACTAATAAAGAAGTTCTCTAAAGAGATACCTCTATCCTTTACCATTTTCATCTCACTTACTATTGCTTCTGGGTCTATTACAACACCATTGCCTATCATGTTTTGTTTTTCAGAATAGAGAATACCTGATGGTATTAGGTGTAATTCAAATTTCTCTTCACCTACAATTACTGTATGTCCAGCATTGTTACCACCACCAAAACGAACAATTACATCAGCAGTTCTAGCTAGGGTATCTGTAATCTTACCCTTGCCTTCGTCACCCCATTGAGTTCCTACTACTATCTTATTTGACATATTATTTCACCCAGACTACTATTGAGTCTGAGTATCCCCCTCTCTGAGTCCTAACCTCTGATATATATAGTCGATTTCTTTTAGAAAAGACTTATAGTCAAATATCCCTTCTATTTCATCTTCACTTAATAATTCTGTCACCCTGCTATCTGCTATTAGTAATTCTTGATAGCTAGAGCGTTTTTTCCAGGCATCCATTGCATTACTCTGGGCTAATTCATATGCTTCTTCTCTAGTCAGTCCCTTATCTACAAGTGCTAACATTATCTTTTGTGAGAATATTAAGCCATGGGTCCTGTCTAGATTTTCCTTCATTCTATCTTTATTTATAACAAGCTCATTCATTACCATTAAAAATTTATTCAACATATAGTTAACTAATATAGTACTATCAGGGATAATTACCCTTTCTACTGAGGAATGAGTCAAATCCCTTTCATGCCATAGTGATATATTCTCTAAAGCTGGTACAACATTACCCCTGACTACTCTAGCTAATCCTGATATCCTTTCACAGACTATCGGGTTCTTTTTGTGTGGCATAGCTGAAGAGCCTTTTTGACCCTTACGGAAGCCTTCTTCAACCTCCAGTATATCTGTTCTCTGTAGATTGCGTATCTCTGTTGCAAACTTCTCCAGGGAAGCCGCTATCAAGGCCAGATTGTTCATCAGGTCTGCATGACGGTCTCTCTGTAATATTTGATTGGAGACAGCAACTGGTTCTAATTCTAACTCCTGACAGACAATTTCCTCTACTCGTGGGTTTATGCTGGCATATGTACCAACAGCCCCAGACATCTGTCCAACAGATACTATTTCTTTAATCCTTTTCATTCTATCTATATGTCTCTCAAGCTCTTTATACCAGACAGCCAACTTCAATCCCCAGGTAACTGGTTCTCCGTGTACACCATGGGTACGACCGATCATAGTAGTCTCTTTGTGTTCTATAGCATCTTCGGCTAATTTATCTTTTAATTTACTTAAATCTTCAATAATTAGTTCTACTGCCTGTTTCATCTGTACTGCCAGGGCAGTATCCTTTACATCAGATGAGGTTAATCCCATATGTATATATTTTGATTCATTGCCAAGGGTCTCATTGATTCCCTCTACAAAAGCTAGTATATCGTGTCTTGTTACCTTTTCTATTTCCATGATTCTATCAACATCAAGCCTAACATTTTTCTCGATTTTTTCTACTTGATCAGCGGGGATCTTACCTAATTGAGACCAGGCCTTACAGGCGGCTATCTCAATATCCAGCCAAATTTTATACTTATTCTCTTCACTCCAAACCTGCTCCATATCCGGAAGACTATAACGATTAATCAATAACATCTCTCCTTATTATCTTATTACCCTTTAATTTAAATTATTATGTCATCTTGTATATTTGAAATTTATTGTATATTGAAACTTATGTTAATATACTTATTAGATTAAACATATCCTGCTGCTGTTATTATTATCACATTTATTTTTAGGGTTTGCTACTCACTTCTACACTCCGTTATAATCTTAGCAAAAGGGGAGTTGCTTGTCAAGGATAATCGCTAAGGGAAGAACTTACTGACCCCCAGCTTCTATAGTCTTTAAATAATTCACAATTTCAAAATGCCCCTGAGCAGCTGCATAATCTATAGCTGTGAAACCGTCCTCAGTCACTGCATATGCATCTGCGCCTTTTTCAAGCAGCATTTTTACCAGTTGATAGTCACCATAATATGACGCTAAGATCAGCGGGGTCCAACCTTCATTATCGGCCTGGTGATAATTAGCCCCCACCTCAATCAGAAATTTAACTACTTGATATTGACCATTGACAGTGGCAAACCCCAGAGGAGTTAAGCCTTGTGTGCTGCTGGCATTAAGGTGAGCATTAAAACGAAACAGAAGTTTGACTAAAGGCAGGTTACCATTATAAGCAGCAATTATCAGGGGAGTATTTCCCTTAACATTATGACTATTAACATCAGCGCCCTGTCTTATCAAAAATTCTGCAGTCTCATTATTCCCCTGGGAAACCGCTATCATTAAGGGAGAAAACCCCCTATTATCTTTTATTTCTAGGTCAGCATTTTTTTCTAACAGATATTCCACAACATCCGTCTTCCCATAGGAAACCGCAGCTCGAAGCGGAGTCCAGCCATTTTTAGATTGAGTATTGATATCGGCACCATATCTGACTAAATACTTTACCACCTCCAGGTGGCCTTTCTGGGCTGCAGACATTAAAGGGGTCCATCCCTTATTATCCCTTGCATCAATTTCAGCCCCTTTGTTGAGCAAGAACTTAAGCAGGTTGAGATGCCCTTGAGAAGCGGCAAATTTAATCGGCTCCCATCCCTTGTTATTAACAGACCTTATATCCGCACCCTTTTCAAGGAGATACCGACAAACATTATAATGCCCATTGTACACTGCTTCGATAAATGGAGTAGCACCATTATTTATTTTAACATCTATCTGAGCACCCTTTTCGACAAGATATTTAACTGTTTCCAGTCGTCCCTCATTGGCGGCAAAGACCAGGGGTGTCCATCCATCATTAGTGGTGGTTTCGATTCCAGCACCCTGATTAAGTAGATATTTTACTATAGGGAGATGTCCTTTCTGAGCAGCACACATCAGCGGATTCATTCCGTTGTTACTTTTATAATCTATATCTGCCCCTTTGTTAAGAAAATACTTAAGCACATCCAGCTTACCGTTATAGGCAGCAGACATTAATGGAATCCAGCCATTTCTGTCTGACAAACCTGAATCAGCACCCCTTTCCACAAGATACTTTACTATGGATAAATTACCCGCTGCAGCGGCTTTTTTCAGTGGAGTCCACCCCTTATCATCCTGAACATTCAGGTTGGCGCCCTGGCGTACTAAATATTCAACTAAGTTCAAATGACCATTTTCAGCGGCCATGTGGAGTGGTGTTTCGCCCCCCTCATTCCTGACCTCTATAGACATCCCCTGTTCAAGCAAATATTTTGATAATTCCAGGTTGCCCTTACTCACTGTCAAAAGTAGAGTCATGTCATCATTTTTTATCCTAGTAGCATGATTTTCCATCAGGTAAGAAACGATTTCATTATGACCGCTCACCGCAGCGGCCCTTATTGGGGTTAGACCATCAATAGTTTGAACATTAATATCTGCACCTTGCTTTACCAGATACTTGGCTATTTCTACTCTTCCATGCATACAGGCTGTGAGAAAGGGGGTGAAATCATCTGTATATTCAGGATTTACATCAGCACCACTTTCTATTAAAATCTTTACTATATTAAGATGTCCTTCGGATATAGCCTGTTTTAAAGGATTAGTATAATTATTATTGCTCCATACATTCACCTCAGCACCTGCAGAAATTAGTGTTTTAACTAGTTCTTCATTACCATGATCGCTAGCCACCATTAAAAGCGTCATCCCAGAATTATTACGCTGATTTACATCAGCCCCCTGTTTAATTAGGTATTTTACAATGTCAATGTGTCCCGGATCATATGCGTGCATCAGAGGTGACAGGCCCGTATTATCTCTGGAATTTACATCTAGTCCCTGTTCAACAAAATATTTGACAAGGGCAAGATTACCCTTTTTTACTGCTGTTTTAAGTAGCGTAGCTCCCTCTTTATCTTTAACATGAAAGTCTGCTCCCTGAGCTACCAAATATTTTACAATTTCATTATTACCACTTGCTGTGGCCTCTATTAATGCCGTATATCCTTGGTCATCCTGGTGGTTAATGTCAACTCCATTAACAAGGGCCTCTTTGACCCCTTCTAAATTCCCGTCTTCTGCGCTTTTAAAAAATAAATCGCCAAAGTCAGATTCAGCTGAAATGGATAAAGTAGATATGATCATCACTATAATTAGAATAGTTAATATTTCATTATATTTTTTTCTGGATAATTTCATTCAAATACATCCTCCCTTATTTTAACTATAGATCTTCTTTTTAACTATATAACTCTTCCCTTTAAACTAAGCTATTTTACTTCAAAATAATATTATATATTTCACTATATACTATAAAATTCCTTTTATTTTCCTTAAATATAAAGAATATGTAAAGAAATAAAAACCTGATATAAAACAAAGGGACCCATAGGGTCCCTTTGCTTCATGCGTTAGAGATGATATATTTTACCTGCTTAGCATTCATTATTCGCCTTTTTAGCATAATAATATTCTTTCCTTCTACTCCTACAGTCTTCGCAGATTATATAATCTGTGTCATTTTCCTTACCACATTGGGGGCATAAGCCTTCTTCTTTTCTTTGTTTGTATATTCTTTCTTTATCTTCCCTTTTCCTATCAAGGCAGTCTTCACAGATAAGATACTCACTATCTTCAACTGATACTTCACCACAACTAATACATAAACCTTGCTCTTTCCTTTTCTTTCTTTTCTCCCTTGCCTTAGCTGCTATTTCCTCCAGACAAGACTTGCATACCGTTGCATAAGTATCTAATTCACCGGTACAATTAGGGCATATCTTATCTAGTCTTTTATTTTCAGCCCATTCACGGGCTCTTTGGTTATGTTTTTTCAGACATGAACTACAGTAATAAGCATCCCGATCATTTTCTTCACCACAACTAGGACACAAGCCCTGAGCGATTCTCCTTTTCCTATAATCCTGTTTTGCCATAAATATTTCCTCCCTTTATAAACTCTAAGTATCACTTAAAAATTACATCTAAATATTATTAGATAATCAGTGTAACAATTAAATGCATATAATAGATATCCTTTTGTAATTATATTGTTGCCAAAGATTAGTAAATTATTAAATTCATCTGAAAAATTTAATCTCCATATATATTATTCTACATCATATGACAAAAATCTTCAATTAAACACAAATTAAATATTTGCCACAAACTTCTCTTTGACAAATAAGCAGGATTTAGGTTGCCTACAAAGAATATAGTCTAATAAGAAGTAATATCTTAACTGTATTTTTCAAATCTATAAGATGCTCTACTCTATAGTTATTTCACTCTAAGATATAACATTCCTACTATAATAACTGAAAATATTAGAAATACAGTTGAGTCGGAAGAAGGAGATTGTAATGATTGATGACTTTTATATAAAACACCATAAAAAAACTGTTGTATCAACTAATAAATGTAACTCATCTATAGAGATTGGGGACTGTGCCATTGATCAGGGTTTTTTACTTCAATTCCCTGGGGTAACTTTGGCCTTATTCCTTTACTTAATTACACATGCCAACGGCAGGCATGTTATTGAAACAAACCCAACAATTATATCCCGATATTTACCAAACAGCTATAGTATTGCAGATATTAACGAAGGCTTAAAATATCTGGAGAAACATGATATAATAGAGTTCTCAGAGAAAAGGGATGGGGATTACACCTATCAAATAAAAGTAAACCCAGCTAGACTAGGAAATAATCTTGAAACACAAGAAAAATCTAATAGCTTAGAAGCTGATTCCTTAAATAAAGCTATTGATATGGATCTGGATAATAATCACTCTAATAGTAACCCTTCAAATGAAGTAGGGCAAGATTGTTTATACTATGACCAGCCAGAAATACGTAAAGAAATTTTAACTATATCCAGTCCTTCTAGGTCACAACTTTTCCAGGCAATTTTAACCTTTGTGCCACCTGAAGAGAATATTACTATACTTGAAACTACAATTAATCAATGGTTAGAGGATTTTGATTGTAAACTAATCAAGGAATTAATCCGCAGGGTTAATAAATGGCTGGTAAAATATGATAATCCACCAGATAGGGCCTTTCGATATTTGAATGGTATAATAGATGACTGGCATAAGAAAGAGATAAAATCTTATCAAGACCTTAAATACTTTGATAAGTTATTCCGTGAAACCAGGGAATTAGCCCAGATGTACGGTTTATCTGATTGGCATAATGTAAAACCCATTCATATGAAGACATTTAACCGCTGGTTAAAGGAAGACTTCCCTTTAAGTACTGCTGTTGTGAAATTTGCTATCAAGGAGGCCTTCCGTCGTAAAAAAGATGGACAGCCTTCACTTAAATATATTGAAGATAATTTTATTAAACCCTGGAAGAAAAACAAGGTGCGAGATTGCGAGCAGGCTATGAGCCTTCTGAAGAAAAATGATTATAAGCATAAGAAAAGAAAGACCGCTACTGGGACTAAGTCGCAAAGTAATACTAAAAAACAAGGGAGTTGGGATGATTTCTCCTGGAATTTTGAATAACCACATCCGATTGTGAGAACTCGGTATAGCAAAATAGTCGGACATTCTCCACCAACTAAAGTGGATCAGAACCTGAATAAGAGTAATTGAATACTAGTACTGAGGTGTTTATCAAATGGCTACAAATGAAAAGCTTATACAAAAATTAGATAATAGAAGTACAGAGTTTCAACTCCTGGGTATACTATTACAATACCCAGAACTTATCGATGATATTGCTGACTCTTTGGAGATGAAACACTTCCTTGATCATCAGGCTCAGATGATTTTCGAGATTTTGTTGAGTCAATTCCAGCAGGATAATCAGATCTCCAGGACTAAACTTTTTCTTAAATTAAAGAAAGATGGGATAGTTAAAAAGCCTGAAGAGACTATCGAACGGCTTACTGCAGGCTTTAATACAACAGATGAACTTAAACCTACTATAGAGATAATGAAATCAAACTATCAGAAACAACTTCTATTAAAGGCTTCTCAAAGATTGAAGGAGCTGGTAGATAGTACAGATTTACCAATTGGAGATTATCAAGCTAGGGCTCAAGAGATTATCTTTGAAGCTACCAATGAGAATACTGATGTAGAAAAACATATTTTTATGATGGAAGAGGCCTTAATGGGATCTTTTCAAGCCTACATTAACCGTAAGAATAATGAGGCTGATACAGGTTTACGTACTGGCTTTATCTCAATGGATAATCTTATCGGTGGATTCAAGAAAGGTCATCTAAATGTAATTGCTGCTTCTACCAGTATGGGAAAAACTGCTTTTGCCATTAATGTTGCTAAAAATGTTTTGAAAAGGCATGTACCTGTAGCCTTAATCAGTCTTGAGATGGATGCCCAGGAGGTAGTTGACAGGATGATTGTGCAGGAAGCTGGTGTTAATGCCTGGAAATACAGTCAGGGTGAGACAAATGATCAAGAAGATAAGCGAATAAATAAGGCACTAGATAACCTACATGAATTACCACTGGTTATTTCTGATGAAAGGGGTCTGAATGTTGCCCAGATCAGGGCGCGTCTTCGTAAGTTTAAGTCCCAGATGGGCTATCTTGGCCTAGTGGTTATTGATTACCTACAGATGATTCAATTACCTGAAGATCAGATGCATAATACTGCTAGGGCTGTTGGACAGATTGTGCTACAGTTGAGAAACTTAGCCTCTGAGTTGGAAGTCCCTATTATCCTTATTTCTCAGATTAGTCGTAGTTTTACCAGTCGTCAGGATAAACGACCTGTACTTTCTGATTTAAGGGACTCAGGTAATATTGAGGAGGTTGCTGATGGTGTTATCTTCTTATACCGTCATGCCCATACAAGTGCGGCTGCTAGAGAGCAAGCCATTGAAGAAGGTACTGAGCGGGATACTGATATTATCATAGCAAAACAAAGGACCGGACAGACCGGTTCCCTTAAACTCTACTTTGAAAATGAATTTGTACGTTTTGTAGATCCTGAAAATCTATCACTGGAGGCGGCAATACCTAATGGCTAACAATATTCCAAAAGGGCTGGAACAGCTGGACTTTCGCCTGGTTCTAGCCTTTACAAATGCCTATGAGAGAATGTATGACCAGGGGAAAATAAGTGAAGAACAACTTGACCAGGTACTAACACTTCTTGATAATTATCATAAGTACACAATTGAAGAGTTTGAAGAGAAATTGACGAGGATATTTTAAATTTGTAAATCTATGTATCCGACTATCTTCTTCATGTATTCAATATAATAATTATATTGGAGAGGCTTTTCAGACCTTATGCTGCATGTATTCATTTAATTTCTTAAAATTAAAATGGTGTTTATTTTTAATCTTTTCATATATTTCTCTAGCCTGTTCCTCATCATAGATATGTGATGTCTTGTTCCTGTCAATCATCATGTCTATCCAATCATCACCGTTTTCTATAATCTCATTTTGGAAAGCAGCTCTGATAGTACTTCTAGGGCTATTTACATCCTTAAAGCCCTGATATTCAAGATAAGCCTTCATTAGTTTCCAGGATAGTTCAAAGGTAAATTCAAACCTTTGAATCACACCATCGATAACAATTGCTGACTTAGTTTCAATTTTTAATCCTTCCATTAAACGATTATAAGCATTATGGTAATCCTTATACTTTTCTGTTAATCTATTGATTTCTATCATATATTAACACACCTTCTTTTAATATATTTTCTTTCAATGCTTTTTTCTTAATATTATCTATATTGACAAGATCAAAACATAGTGGTGTGTTTAATTTTTCTAGCTCATTTTTAATCATATTAATTGTTGATGAATTTAATATTTCTTTTAAAGAAACTGCAATATCTATATCAGAATTTTTCTCATATCTATCCCTAGCCCTTGATCCAAAAAGAAAAGCCTTATCTACAGGATAGCGAGAACAAACACTTCTTATATCATCCATAAGCTCTGACTTTAAGCCATGTTCATCTACTCTTGTTTTGTTAGATATGAGAATCACCTTCTTTCTTTCATTGCTTTTGTAAATATTATACATTAATCTACTTGATTTTTCAATATTGTATGCGCGTTATTATCTTCGCATTATTATTTGCTCCTAGTGCTTTAAGCTGAGCCCCTTACCAGGAGTTCTGGAGGGATTAAGATGTGTTTATCCTCTACCTCTTCTGCCCTTAGAATTTTAATTAAAAGACCCATGGCAATCTGTCCCATTTTTAGCCCTGAATGATAAATAGTTGTTAATGGGGGATCTACAAATTCACCTATTTGTATACCATCATATCCCATAATTGCAATCTCCTCTGGAACCCTTGTCCCAACTTCTTTTAAGGCCTTTAATACCCCCAAAGCCATCAGGTCATTGGCCGCAAAAATAGCAGTAAAATCTGAATCTATATTTAACAGCTCCTTAGCAGCTTTATAAGCACTATCCTGTGTGAAATCAGCATTAATAATTAATTCAGACTCTAATTCTATCTCATTTTCCATCAAGGCGTCTTTATACCCCTGTAAACGATATCGACCAGCTACTAAATCCATAGAACCAGTAACCGTGGCAATCTTCTTATGTCCAGACTTAATAAGATAACTTACAGCTTTATATGCGCCAATTTGATTATCTGTTTCAACCCAGTGCACATCCTGTTCACCCATAGGATTTCCAAGAAAGACGAATGGTAAACCCTCATTTTTCAAGTAATTTATTCGAGGGTCATTAAGCCTGGGTTCAGTTAAAATTACACCATCCACATTATGTTTATGAAAAATCACATCTAAATTTCCCTTTTCTTCAATATCATCATTATACAAATTCAAACTATACCCGTTCTTCACAGCGACATCCCCTATCCCTTGTAGAAATTCTAAAAAGAAAGGATCCGCTATTGAGCGTGGAAACTTAGGAAAGACTATTCCAATAATATTTGTATTATTATTTGCAAGGGCCTGTGCGGCTTTATGTGGCTGATATTTCATATCCTTAGCCAGCTGTTTAATCCGCTTCTTTGTCTCTTCATTAACCCTGGGATCATCACCCAGGGCTCTAGAAACAGTAGACTTGGAAACCCCTGCTTTCTTTGCTATATCTCTCATTGTTTTTTTACCCATAATAATATCACCTTTAATTAATAATTCTCTATTTATCTTATATGTCCTGCTAACCCTTTACTGATCCGGCCAATATCCCTTTAACAAAGTATCTCTGTAAGGAGAAGAATATTATCAATGGTACAAACATTGAAATAAATGCAGCTGAGGTTAATAGATGCCAGCTTTGGCCATATGAGCCAACTAAACTTGATAACCTCATTGTTAATGGGGCTACACTACGGAAACCTCCCAGATATATCAAGGCTACCAGTAGGTCATTCCAGACCCAGAGGAATTGGAAAATTATTAAAGAGGCTAAAGCAGGTACTGATAGTGGAAGGGCAAGTCTATAAAATCCAGTCCATAGTGATGCGCCGTCAATATAAGCGGCTTCAAATAAATCATCAGGTAGCGATTGGAAGAAATTATGTAACATAAATACGGCAAAGGGTAAACCATATCCAGTATGGGCAAGCCATAAACCAACAAAGGAGCCAGATAGTCCTAGTACATTATATAATTTAAGGACTGGTATAAATGTTAATTGCAATGGAACAACCAGTAGACTTACTATAAGACCATAGGCTAAACTCCTACCCCTAAATTTGATGCGGGATATACCAAAGGCAGCAAATGCTGCTACAAAGACAGGAAGTAGTGTACCAAAGATAGCAATAATAAAACTGTTCCTAAAAGCTATGGCCATCCCACCTGTTGTTAGTACCTCTTTATAATTCTGTATAGTATATTGGGTAAACTTTAATGGACTATTAAAAACTGTCCACCATCCAGTACTGGATACCTCGGCTGCCGGACGGAACGAAGTTATTAATAAACCGGCTGTTGGCAGAATCCAGATCAACATAAATATAATTATTATTAGATTTAAAATAATTCGGGGTGTTTTTTTAGTTTTTGACATTATGACTCATCTCCCCTCATTCGTTTGATGTTAACAACAATTACCGGAACTATAAAGATAAATAATACTACTGCTATAGCACTAGCTCGACCATAATTCCTGTACTGAAACATCTCTTTGTACATTCTGTTAGCTATTACCTCTGTTTTGAAATTACCATTTGTCATTACATATACTATATCAAATATCTTCAAGACATTTACCACCATAGTTGTTGCAACAACGGCAATTGTAGATTTCATAGATGGGAATATTATGTGACGAAAAACCTGCCATTCCGAGGCCCCATCAACTCGACCAGCTTCCATTAATTCCCTTGGTATTCCTTTATAGGACGCAGATAATATTACCATACAAAAACCGGTCCAAATCCAAATACCAACAAAGATTAAAGCAAAATTGTTTAAGGGGTTTTGTATAAGCCATCCTACTGGCTGAAAACCTAGAGAAACAAAAATATGATTTAATAGACCAATCTGGGATGTCCCCATCGGTTTGTAGCTATAAATAAATTTCCAGACAACACCTGCTCCAACAAATGAAATTGCCATAGGCATGAAAATAACAGATTTGGCAAGTTGCTCATATTTGACCTTATCTACTAAAATAGCCAGGAGTAAGCCGATTCCTACTGTAAAGATTGTAAAGAAGATTAGCCATAATACATTATTACCAAAGGCAGTTAACATTGTCTTTGAGGTAAAGGCATATATGTAATTCTTGAATCCTATAAATGTCTCAGATCTTTTACCCATAAAACTTAATATAATGGTATGAATTGATGGATATAAGAGATAAAATGTTATAAAAAAAAGAGCAGGCCCAACAAATAGGGTTACCCATAGTTTTTTCTTTTCTACTCTCATTAGCACTCCCTCCTTCAAAGGGGTTAAACAGGCAGCCCCTGTTAACCAAAGACCACCTGTTTACTGATATTAGTTAATCATTCACTATGTTCCAGAACATTTATTACACCCGCATTTACAGATATTAACCGAAGGAATGTTAAAAGTGCCTCAGCCGAGATTAGCATTTTTCCATGAATTAGGTAATATCTGTAAATTCTTTAGTTAGTTGCTTTACCTGTTGTATAGCTATCATCAGCTACATTTTCAATGTATTCAAGAACTGAATCTAAATCTTCACCTGTTACATAATTCATGACACCAGTCCAGAAAGCCCCTGCGCCAACAGCAGCCGGCATTAGGTCAGAACCGTCAAATCTAAAGACGGAAGCGTTTTGTAGGACTTCTGCCATACTTCTTGTTAGATCATCAGGGCAAACAGCAGGATCGATATTTTTGTTGATACCAATCTTACCTAATTCGCCAACCCAGATAGACTGTGCTTCAGCTGTAGCAAGGAACTGTACAAATTTCCTGGCTGCAGGGGTATCGTTCATCATTGCCATCATATCAGCAGCACCAAGAACAGGTGTACCAAATTCTTCATCAATTGCAGGGAATGGGAAAAAGTCAAAGTCTGCCCCTGCTTCTAATTCAGGATTACTTTCTTTAATGAAACTAGTTATAAAGCTAGCTTGACGATGCATATAAGCCTGTGGGGGATCAGTGAATAACGGATTAGCAGCATCTCCAAAGTTTGTAGCTGCTACAGTAATAGGCCCACCCCATACCATTTCTGGATCACGAACTATATCACCAAAAATTTCAAAGGCCCTTTTTACCCTTGGATCTGTCCAGGGAATATCATGATTTACCCAGGCATCATAAACTTCAGGGCTAGCAGTTCTTAACATAATGTCTTCAATCCAGTCTGTTCCAGGCCAACCACTAGCAGCTCCAGATTCCAGACCAACAGACCAGGGAGTATCTCCATTAGCTATCATTTCAGCCTCTAATGCCTGCATTTCTTCCCATGTCTCAGGAAGACTATATCCTTTCACAGCAAAAATTCTAGGATTATACCAGACAAAACTCTTAACATCTGCAGAAATGTATAATCCATATAGACCCTCTTCATAACTACCTAGATCAATCCAGGTTTGACCGAAATTCTCTCTGATTTCATCTACATCAAGTACATCTCTCAAATCTACAAGGCTGCCTCTACTGGCGTAATCCTTGATCATACCAAGACCTTGAAGTGCTACAACATCAGGTGGGTTACCTGCTTCAATACGAGTTGTAACTACAGTAGGTAGATCCCTTGTGCCTTCAAATTCAACATCAAGACCGGTTTTAGCTTCAAATGCTGCCATGACTTTATTGAACGCCTCTAGTTCAGCACCACCCCAAACACCCATTACAGTAACGTCAGCAGCCATTACAGCACTACTTAAGGTTAAAACCATCACTAATACACTTACAGCTAATAACTTCTTGTTCATTTTATTTCCTCCTTGTTTTTTTATTGCAACCAGTTACAGTGAACCTCCTCTAAAATCCAGTTTCTTTGCAACCGGTTGTATTTGTGTTTAAAAAAATTGTAATCTATATTATTTATATTACTCATAGTTGGAAAAAATCCTTCTTTTTTTGAAATATTTTTAATTATTTATTAATTGCTGTTAATTCCCTTTAATTTCATTCTTAATCCATCACTTCCAATGGTGACTTCTTCCCCATTGTGAACGATATTTAAATCTTTTCCTGATATCAACTGATAGAAAACATAATCCTTGTTTACTTTAACCTTTAGCTTACTATTCTGGAATCTAATATTAAATTGATAGCTATCCCATTTTCCTGGTAAATAGGGATTAAAGTGTAATTTACTATTATAGTTTCTCATACCTGCAAATCCATGGGCCAAAACCATCCAGGAGCTACCCATACATGCTAAATGAACACCTTTATAGGCATTTTCATTGTAGTCATCCAGATCTAATCTAGCAGTCTGGGTAAAATAATTATAGGCATCTTCTATGTACCCTACCTCTGAAGCAATTATACTGTACATTGAGGGTGATAGTGAAGAGTCATGGGTTGTTTTAGGCTCATAGTAATCATAGTTAGCCTTTTTTTGTTCAAGGGTAAACTTATCACCTAAAAGCAGCATTAACATAATAACATCAGCCTGTTTAATTACCTGATACCTCCAGATAGCTAAGGGATGCCAGTTTACTACCAAAGGCAGTTCTTCATCGGGAATGGTATCAATATCAATAGGGTCTTTCATCATAAAGCAGTCATCTTGAGGATGTACTGTTAATTTTTCATTATATGGTAAGAACATATTGTCAGCTGCATTCTGCCAGCTTTCAATTTCTTTTTCGGCTAAGGAGATTTTTTCTATTACTTGTTTTAGCTTACTCGCTGATTCCTTTTCCATCTTTTTATATGTCTCAAGGGCAAATTCAAGATTAAATTTTGCCATATAATTTGTATAACAGTTATTATTTACACCAGGTTTATATTCATCAGGACCACAAACCTCATTTATACAATATTTATTATCCATCATCTCAATATATGCGCCCCTACTTGCCCACATTCTAGCAGTTTCAAATAGTATTTCAGCTCCATAATTATATAGGAAGTCATAGTCTTGTGTAACTGATACATACTGTTGAATACTATAGGCAATATCGGCATCAATATGAAATTGAATAGTTGATCCCATGTAATACGAAGAGGCCTCTTCCCCATTTATTGTTCTCCAGGGAAATAAAGCACCTTCTACTCTGACCCTTCTGGCATTTAGCCTGGCTTTATCAAGATTGTTGTAGCGATACATCAGTAAGGACCTGGCTACTTCTGGTTTATTATATAAGAAAAAGGGTAAAATATATGTCTCTGTATCCCAAAAATAGTGTCCTTCATAAAATTCACCAGTTAGTCCTTTGGCAGCTGCATTGGATTTCCCGTCTTTACCAGTAGACTGTAATAGGTTAAAGGCATTGTATCTGAAGGCTTGTTGTAAGGCTAGATCACCTTCTATTTTAACATCTACATCATCCCAGTAATCCGCAAAATATTCTTTCTGTTCCAGGAGTAATTCTGTATAACCCTTTTGGGCGGCTTTTTCTACAGCAGTGATTGCCTTTCCCTTAAGTTCTTTTTCCATGGTTTCTTCTTCCTTACAAGTCAGTGATGGGAACACCTTACAGTCTTGAGATGTATAGAAAGAGGCATATTTTAAGAGGACGATCTGCTTATCTACTGCTCCATCAATCTTGAACTCTTGGTAGACTTTTTCCTCTTCAATATAGCTATCTATCTCTTCTGTACCATCAGGATTTTCTAGCTGGTTCTTAATAGAAAACCCTACACTGATACCTGTACTGTTTACTTTTTGAATTAAATATCCATTATCCCGTGTGATATCCCGGTCTATAACTTTAACGGCCTTTCTCTCCCTAAGGTGGTAATAATTCCGGACATTACCCTCAATTTCAGAGATAATTTTAATGGTTCCTGAGAAGTTAAGGGGAGTAACACTATACTTAATCACTCCAATATGTTGATCAGTAAAGCTAAGTAGTCGAGTAGTTTGTATTTTTACCTTTTTACCTTTGGGACTAGTCCAAATAAGGCTACGTTCCAATCTTCCTTCTTTCATGTTGAGCACTCTTTGGTAATCCTCTACCTCACCCTGAAGGATATCAAACTTTTCTCCATCCAGGTATAGATTGATAATAGTCCAATCGGCTAGACTTAAAATTGTTTGTGTCTTCTGTGGTTGATGTGGTGGCTCTTCATCATATAGTATCTGCTCAGATGCATAGACTCCATTTATATAGACACCTGGAGTACTTGTTCCATCTGGACCAGAGTAGTGGTACTGTTCTCTCACATACTGTAAATGCCTTTGCAAAAATAATAGACCTAAAGGAATACCTGCAATTATCGGTTTATAACCCTCAGCTAATATGGGTATAAGATTTGAGAAGTTCCATCCATTGATAGAAAGTACTATAATTATAAATAATATAACTAAAAAAAGATAAATAGAGACCTCGATAGATCGTGCTATTACCTCAACTCCATAATATACAAATAGTATAGCTACAGCTAAAATTGATAAATTAAAATACCAGAGAGGTGTTTCTGGTAGATAATCTGTAATGACTATTTCAGTTATTTCTCTACAGACAATCCCTGCGCTTAATATGCAATAAACAGTTAATACCAATCCAATCAGAAGTGCCACTTTTTTCCCTAGAACCTGACTACTAAACTCTATGATATCCTTTCTTCCCATTCTTTTCAGTAAAGATAGGTAGATTGGAGAATATACTAATATTATAAGAAAAATTATAATTGAAGTAATCCAGGCATCATTTCCCGACTCCTGGAAAAGTAATGCAGGCAAAAAGATAATTGAACTGGAAATTAGTAATACTGTTAAAATTAATGTTACTTGAAAAGATGATAAGTGTGTCTTCACATAGTCACCCCTATTCTAATCCCCGCTTGTTTCTTCTCCTCTGGTATCTTGCGCTTTCTCCCTTATCACATATTTAAAGAAGTATCTTCTATATGGCCGATTCCCCTGCCTTATAATATTTTTATTCTGTAAAGATTGAGGTCTTGTGTTCATTAATAGGTATGGAACACGAACAAGAAAATCCTTTAAATCCTGATACATTAAAGGCGCAATAGGTGATAGATATGGTATTCCAAAAGACCTCAAACTACTTAGGTGCATTATTATTATTAAAATAACTATAACCATTCCAAATAAACCTGATATACTTGCTGAAACCAAAAGTGCTATTCTCGGAATAGTTAGGGCATTAGCAAATTCTATATTTGGTATCAAATATATGGCAATAGCAGTGACAGCACCTATTATGACTCCATCTGCACTTAAAAACCCGGCAGTAACAGCAGATTGTCCAACTATTAATGTCCCGATAATAGATACAGCAGACCCAAGTACAGTAGGTATTCTGGCCCCGGCCTCCTTGATACCCTCGAAAAATAAACCAAATATAAGCATTTCTATAAAAACAGGAAAGGGTATTCCTGACCTGGATGAATATATTCGTAATACAACAATCCTAGGGATTACTTCTTGATGAAAAGATACTGCTGCGACGTAAAAGGCAGGCAGCATAGCACTTATCAGTACTGATATTAATCTGATTTGACGTAAAAAGAATGTGTACCAGAAACGGCTATAATAGTCATCAGGTGTAATAAGGTTTTCATAAAAAAGTTTTGGTACTATAAGTGTAGTAGGAGAACCATCTACTGTTATTGCTACCCTTCCTTCCATTATTCCAGCAGTCACTACATCCGGCCTTTCGGTTACCATCACTGTCTCAAAGGGAGATAATGGATTATCTTCTATTAGTTCACTTACATGAATAGCAGATATAATAGAACCCACATCAATGGTTCCTATTCTTTTTTTTACCTCTTTAACTATGTCTAAATCTACAATATCTTCAATATATAATATACTGATCTGGGTTCTGCTATATCTCCCTTTGATAAAAGATTCTATTTTTAACTTTTCACTCTTTATTCTTGTCCTTATTAGTCCTAGATTCACCTGACTATTTTCAGTAAAAGCCACCTGTGGTCCCCTGGTAGTTTTTTCTGCTTCAGCCTTTTCAACACCCCTTTTCTCCCACCCCTGACTAAATAATGACAGGGCTTCTTTACAACCATCTAAAAATAATATAGAATTCCCAGCTAAAATTTCGCTTGTTATTTTGTCAAGCTCAGTTATAATTTTCACTTGTTTTACATTTACTACTTCATCAGCTATATATCTTGCATAACTATTTTCCTTTTCAATAATCTCTTCATTATGTAGTGGTGCTATTATATCATCATCTATTACTTTAACATCTGTTAGACTTGGTATATAAACTAATATAGCATTAATACTATCTAATCCTGGAATAGAGATACTCAAGTCCCTATATTGTATATCCTCTGTATTTTCAAATATTTTCTCAAGTATATTTATATTAGTCATCAAATTACTTGATAGTCTTTTCTCTTTTGTTTTTTCTTTTGTGTCTTCAGATATTCTTGTAACTTTACTTAAATACTTTTTTAGCCAGCTAAACACCTATTTAATCACCACTTTCATAAAATGTTAAAACCCATAGAAATATAATCAATTCTATGGGCTTAGCTATACCTTTTCTATTTTATTATTATTTATATATTCCCTTATATATATTCATTGATATGACTTGGAATTATCTTGACGTTACTCCTTAATATCTTTCTGGTCTTCCTCTTTCATAACAATATCAGAAAATCTATGGTTAGATATTTTCCGAAACTATATTCCATGTTCTATACTGGTCTGCAAAAGGCAAAACCATTACTTAAAAAATTCTGTTTTACGAAATATTTCAACAATCTTAGGATCAAATTGTGTCCCAGCACAACGGTCCAATTCTTTTATGGCCTCTTGATGTGTAATTGCACCTTTATATGTCGCCTTATGTGTCATTACATCATAGACGTCTACTACTGATATTATCCTGGATAACAAGGGGATCTCTAATTCCTTCTTCCCAAGTGGGTAACCATTACCGTCCCACCACTCGTGATGGCTTAATATATAATTACTGATTTGGGACAATTCTAGAGAGGCCTGTGCTATCCTATAACCAGCTTCAGGGTGTTTCTTTATTTCTTCCCATTCTTTATCATTTAGAGGGCCTGTCTTTTTTAGAATTTCATCATCAATAGCTACTTTACCCAAATCATGCAGCATGGCTAAAAGCCTTAAATCCTCTAATTCACTTCCTATAAGACCGATTTTCTTACCTACTCTAATAGCATGTTTAGTCATTCGTTCGGCATGTCCGGCAGATTCAGAACTTTTCTCTGCTAATGTTTTTTTCAGAGAAGATATTAGTGAACTACGATAGCTTTTTGTCTCTAATAATTTATGGCGATACATTCTATCCTCTGCTTCTTTCATTATTTTTGTCAATTCTCCCTGCTTGCTCTTTCTGGTAGCATAGCCAAGGGATATACTTAACTCTACTTTGGTATCTTCGGCTTTAGGACATTCCTCTTTTATTTTTTTGCATATCTTATTAGCATCAACTTCCTTTTTCCCAGGCAAGAGTACAAAAAACTCATCACCACCCCATCTAAATATAAGGGCATCTTTGGGACTACATTTCCTTAGTATTTCAGCCGTTTTTACCAATAAACTATCACCAGTACTATGACCAAAGACGTCATTTGTTATCTTCAAACCATTAAGGTCACCTATAATAATAGATAAGGGAATAGATTCATGTTTGTGGTAGTCAGATAAAATTTTCTCAAAGTAATTACGATTACGCAAACTGGTTAAGCTATCATAGTATGCTGACCTCTGCAGGTTTGCAAACATACGAATATTATCAATGGCATTGGCAAATTGACTACTTAAAATACTTAATGTATTCAGTAAAGAATCAGGTATTTTGTATAGTGTAAAGAGATTATCAAAAAGTACCACCCCTACAATACCTGTATTGGTCTTTAAAGGAAACCAATAAGCAAAAGTGTCATCAATTATTATAGAGTCTGTTGATAATTCGGGTATATCGGGTATCTCAGAGAAATCATTAACATTATATTCTTTTCCCATTTCATTAATACCTCTGGCAAGGATTATCTCCCTTTCTTTATTAAAAATGAAGACAGTAACTCGGTCAAACCTATAGTAATTTTCTGTCATCTCTAAAAAGGTAGTGATTAATACATCCAAATTATCTATAGACTGCAATTTATTATTTATTTTAATAGAAAACTCAGTATTTTCTTTTTCCCTAATAGTATCTGTCTCAAATAGAACACTTCTTAATCCAAGGGAAATAGTTTTACACATCTCTTCAATCTCTGTAGTAATACTGTCATTAAGAAAATAAATAGTTCTAAATTCTATCAAACCCAATATTTGAGAGCCCGTTCGCAAAGGGACCTTTATATAGTTATAATCTTTATCTCTAGTTTTTAATACCTTCTGTCTAGTAAGTGTTGATGAAATCTGTTCTGCAGATATAAAGTCGTAGCTAGGAAGCAAGCCTGTACTATTATAAACTGCCTCTTCCTTAAGATTCTCCATTTCATCATCTAATACATAAAAACAAAGCTGGTCAAGATCTATTATATTATTCATCTCATGATAAATAAATTCAGTCAGCTTTTCATATATAAGGGCTTCTTTAAAGTTATTTGCTAAAAAGGTGGCGGCCTCTAAACCAACTTTAGATAGTTCTTTGCTCTGGGCATTATTTCCAGCCATCTTATTCCAACCCCCAGTACAGTTTTAGTATCTTCTTTATGTTTTTGTCGGTTTTTTTTAATAATGTATAGGATTCTTTAGTAATCTCAGTATTTTTCTGCTTTATTAAATCTAGAAGAGTATAGCCTACTCCTTTAATTATTTGATTTTCTATGGCTAGCCATGCTGGATGCGGTGGGTAAACCGTAGAATTTATAGTCTGTTCATACATTAGTTGTACCCTCTCATCCTTAAATCTTTTCTGCCAAAATTTATCCATAAAGGCTGGTACATTATTCATTTCGTCAATCCAAGTTCTCATAAAGTCATCACTGATTAAATATTCTACCAATTTCCAGGCCTTTTCCTTTTGCTTTGATCTAGAAGAAACAGCTAAGACACTACCACCACCGTAACTAGCGGTTTTGCCATTTAAACTAGGGTATGGCAGGACAATATATTTGTTAGTACTCTGTTCTCCCTGTTTATTATTATTAATCTGTTCAACAACACCATACCAACTACCTATGTAGAAAACGGACGATCCATGAAGATAAAATTCTTCGTTTACCTGATATGGATGTTTCTCGAGCTCTTCAGTACTACTGTCACAAGTCATCTTTAAGTCAGAAAAATACTTTATTGTATCTATAATTAAAGGGTCTGTAACAATTTCACCGGGTATCTCTTCTAGAGTGGGGAATTCCCATCCTTGTGTCCAAATCATAGAGAAAAAGCGCTGTATTGTATCTCGTTCAGCTTTGATTGCAATAGACATTGGTTTTGGAATACTCGGGTCATCTTTTTTCCGCTCTATTAATTCTTTTGCTAAGTCTTTTATAGCTTGGAAATCCTTAACATCTTTCTGGCTTATACCCAATTGGGACATGTAGTCTTTACGACCAGCCATTATAATAGTATCTGAAATCCAGGGGACAGCACACTGAATTCCATTATATTGACATATCCTATTTATACCTTCATTAATAGAGGGTTTGATAGTAAGATTATTAGGCACTTGATCCAGGTATCCCATATAGGCAAAGGTACTAACCCAGCTTGTACCCAGTTGTAATATATCAGGGGCTGTGTTATTCTTAAAAGCATTAATCAAAGCAGTATAAACCCTATCCCATGTTACAAATTCGAATTGTATTCTCACATTATGTTTATCTTCAAATTTAATAAATTTGTTTTTTAAATATGATAATACTTTAGGCTCTTTTGAACTAATTATTATCCAAATTCTCAATATATTTTGATCCATTTCCTGTCAACTCTTTCCCATAGATAATTTAACTATCTGTTGAGGATACTTACTTTAATCTTTTTCTCCATTCTCCTTGTCAATACCTTCTTCTTCCCTGCGCCAGATAAATCCCTTATTGCTTTTTTTCATTATTTCTTCAAGAATTCCTTCCATATTAAGCATCCCTCTAGTCATTAGAAAGACAATATTCCCACGATGGTTAATGTTGGTGATAGAAAAACGGCTCATATTATATAAAGGCATATATTGATGCCAGTTATTTAGTTTGGCAAAAACCTCTTTTATAGTAGCATTATTTATTATTCGGACTCTCCTAAGGAGCAGTACGGTTGATAATCTTAAGATACTACTTAGTATAAATAACATCTTAAGGCCTGTTAAGTTTAAAAAACTTATATTAGTGAAAACTGATACTAAATAACCGCCAAATATAGGTGCCAGCGCCCCGGCCATTCCTGTTATAGCAGCGAATACTGCGAAAAAGACCGCATTGTCTTTTGATGGGGCAAGATTCATCATCATACTACTTGAAGCAAGACCAATACCTGACCAGAAAAAGCCGGATATTATATTTATATACCAGATAATCGTATAGTTATCTACTGTGGCAAATATCCAGAGAGCGGGTATTATACTAGCCCCTATTGAACAAATATATAAGAGTGGCTTAGGACCATATTTATCTATGAATTTACCCCAGATCCTCATTCCGATTATGCCTGTTATCCCTGATATAACAGTAAACAAAGTGATAATAGAAAAGGGAATCTTAATAGTCCTAATCATATATACACTAAAAAAAGGACTTACTAAACTTACTGTAAAACCCCAGCAAGCAGTAAATATAATAAAATGCCTAAAACTTATATATTTAAAGGGTAACTTTAAACGTTTTAAAAAACCAGAATCTACAAGTTCCTTCTTGATAGGGTGTCTAGTTTTATTAAGTAAGAATATACTAACTAGTCCAGCTAAAGTACCGATTGCAAATAGGTATACAAAGCCATAACTTTGAAATTGAGAGTCTCCTGGTAAACCCTGCCAATAATCCAGAAAGAGTCCAGCGAGTAAAGCCGTAAGCATACCTACAATCTGTGCCAGCATATTTCTTTTTGCAAAAAAACGTCCCCTTACTTTTGCTGGTATAAGATCAGCCATCCAGGAATTCCAGGAAACACTAGAAATAGATGCAAATATACTGGCAACAGCCAACAATGCCACAAATATCCATATACGTATATCATAAAGCTGAACCCTTAATAGGACAAAGGGAGAAATAACAATCAAAAACCAGAAAAACCGATGCAAAATAACGTAGATAATACAGACTCTTTTTGTATCCCCAATCCTATCTATTAGATATGAGCCGAAAATCTGCAAGACATTAGCTAACAAAGGGACTGCAGCTAAAATACCTATAATAAAACTATCTGCCCCAAGGGAAATAGCAAAACCTGTTAAAAAAGCCCCCCCGATTAGTGTTCCCATTAGAGTTGCAAAGGCACCCTCTAATATGGACATACTCATATCTCTTTTTAATTTATGCTCTAATTCTGCAAAATCCTGGTCAACTTTTCGCGTAAACATAATATTTCCTCCCATAAAAAAAGACTGTTAACATCATTATAATGCAAACAGTCCATTCTTTCA
Source organism: Halanaerobiales bacterium (assembly GCA_016278415.1). Next base: position 9,408 of record JADQBV010000169.1, on the reverse strand, counting down.
ATTATTCAGTTAAACAAGTTTTTTTATATTATTTTCTTAAAAAATATAGTTTGATTTTAAAGTTCATAATTTATTTTTTAAAAATTGCAAGTTGTTTTCAGCTACAATCTCATTCTTCATTTTCTATAATTTCTGATATCTTATTTGAATTATCAATTTTGTTTAAGTTCCCGTGTTTTATCAAATATACTAATAAATCATTTGTTTCCCTTTCATCAAGTTTTTTTATGACTCTCTCTAGCTCATCTACTTGAGATTCATCAAGCTTATCTTTTAAAACGTAATGTTTATTGATTAGTTTAATCTTATCACCTGTAGATAAAATCCTTTTGCTAAAATAGAGTAAGATACCTTTCCTACTCTTGCAGTCCATCTTTTCTACCTTGTTCTCTATCTCATTAGCGTCAACAGTATTCACTACTTTGTTTAGTTGTTTGGCTTCTAATATATGATTTAAAAGGTTTGATATGTTATCTTGATTTTCAGGGCCTAGATTCTCTGTATCGTTCTTAAAAAAGTTGGGTTTCTTATCCTTAATCTCAGGCAATTCGTTTTGTGGTAAGTCTTCAGGACCTCTAGTCATAATTAACACCTCCGAATATAGTATCTTACTATATTTACAAATATATGCTACACCTTTAAAACAGCTGCCTTTTTCAGGCAGCTATACAAAGGAGGATTTCACTATGAACGACCGGGGGCAAAATGGTCGTTTTCTTATGTTCTTATATATATAGTGAACAGTTCCGGACCATAGATATTCAATTTTAGAGGTAGTGGATGTATAGAATTCATATGACCCGAAACCATTTACTTTATACACTATACTTATATATGTATATCTTTTAGGGGGATATATCAATAAAAGTATTAGTAATAACAATTGTTACTATTATTATATAGTCTTCCAATTCCTCTGTATGTAATCTAGATTACATTTTCTTATAAAGGAATTGGATTTTTATCGTTATTATACTTTAAATTTACCTACTTGAGAAGCAAGTTCCTCCGCCATTTGTGCAAGAGACTTAGCTCCTGATACAATTTCCTCAGTAGATGCAATTTGTTCCTCGCTGGAGGCAGCTACCTCCTCCGAGTTGCCAGCAGCTTCGTGACTTACTACAGCAACATTGTTTATAACATCTGCTATTTTAGTGCTATTTTCAGCTAAATCTCTAGTATTGTCTTTAACACCCTTAATTAGGTTCATTAATTCCTGAGATACCTGTCTAATATCATCAAATATTTGACCATTCTTTTCGATTGATTGTACACTGCTATTTACAGTATTCGTATTTTTATCCATCTTATTAACAGCTTTGCCTACATCACTCTGTATTTGCTTAATCAGACTTGATATCTTTTCTGTAGACTGAGAAGACTCTTCTGCCAATTCTCTTATTTCATCTGCTACTACACTAAATCCCCTACCTGCCTCTCCTGCTCTGGCAGCTTCTATAGCTGCATTTAGTGCAAGTAAATTTGTCTGGTCAGCAATACCATTAATTATTGCAACTATACCACCAATTTCGTCAGAGGCCTGGCCAAGAGATTCAATAATGCCAGCAACCTCTCTGGTATCAGTTTTAACATTATTTATTTCCTTAATAGATTTACTAACTGACTGATTACCGATATCAATATGACCCATAACATTTTCTGCAGAACTAATCATCATGTCAGAATTAGAATTCACCAACTGTATTTGACTGATCATTTCTTCAATATTATTGCTTGTCTCTTCAATCTGAGCAGACTGTTCTTCTGCACCAGATGCTACATTTTGTATAGCTGTCCCTACTTGTTCAGCGGTATGTCCAACCTGCTCACCAGAAGCAGAAAGTTCCTCACTAGAAGCAGCTACCTGATCTGATATCTCTCTAATACTATTAACTAAAGTTATAAAATTTTTCTGCATTGATGCTACAGAATTGGTAATTTGACCTATTTCATCTTTTCTTTCTAAATACTGATTCGCTTTACTATTTTCATCAAAACTCAAATCATAATTAGATAATCTATTGATTATTTTACTTAATTCTATAATTGGGTCTGAAATTACCTTAGAACTATAGTAAACAAGTGGTATCATTATTATTAATACTATTAATATTATATAAGACATTCTTTTAAATGTATTGTTAATTATATTCCGAACAAAAGCCTTTGATGTTCCTACATACCATATACCTATAATTTCGCCATTTCTATCTTTAATCGGAGTATATGCAGTCTGATAAATATGCCCTACTACATTAGCCTCTCCATAAAAATCATTACCATTTTCTAGAACTGTCTCAGATACTAGATCAGAAACAACGGTCCCAACAGCCCTTTTACCATTTTTCTGAACATTTGTAGCCACTCTTGTATCATTAGCAAAAATCGTGACTGTATCACCTGTTAGTTCTCCTATATAATCAACTATTTCAAAATTCCCATTCATCAACACGTTTCCTTTGTATAATTGATCACCTTCCAATTTCCAATCCCCTGGATATCTTTCATTTAGAACAGCGTACCCTGTAGATAGATCAGATTTCGCTTTTAAAACAGCCGCTTCCTTTGCCTCGTTTGTTATTGTTGTATTTAGCGTAATTATAGAAGGAACTAATAATAATGTTATGCCCAGTACAAATATAGCTATAAATTTCATTTTGATTGATAAATTTTTAAAGTTCATTTTTGCCTCCTATGGTATTGTAATTTTTTATTTATGTTATTCTACATTATTCGACATAATCTGATAAACCCCTTTTTTGTTTCTATAAATCTTCGTCTAATATATAGTATATTAACAAAAGGCAAATACTAATATTCTTGACATTATTCATAATTTTGAATATAATAATGATGTAATATAATTATTCGGAGGTGTTAATATGAGGACTACAATAAATATACCTGATGATGTAATTAAAGAAACAGAAGCTATCTATAAAACTAATTCTAGATCCAAAAGTATTGAGTTAGCTCTTAAAGATGCATTGCAACAAAAAAAATTAGAACAATTAAAAGATATGATCGGTAAAATAGAATTTGATGAAGATATAATAAATAGCTCGAGGCATGATGAGAGATGAAGAAACTACTTGTAGATACTTCAATATGGATTGAATACTTTAAAGGAGACAAAGGTGTACATAAAATTATCCATGATAATGAAAACTATAAAGTTTTCATCACGGGTCCAGTCATCGCCGAATTAATACTTGGGATGAAAACTCAAAATGAAAAAGAAAACTTTGCTATGTGTATAAATGCTTTACCAAAACTACAAATTACTGATAATGACTGGATAGATGCAGGCAATATAGGGAATACACTTAGAAAAACAGGAGTAACTGTCCCACTTCCAGATTTAATAATATTTAGTATTGCAAAGGGAAATGAATGTACTTTATTTACGCTGGATAAGCATTTTAAAATTATCAAAGATACTATAGCTACTGACTTTGAAATAATTAATATATAATTATGATTTTCTGCTATTCTGTTTTCCCTCACTTTAATGATAAAGCAAAAATCTTAAAAAAGATTAAGGCCTTACTAAAAGAAAATGGACTGCTGGTTATCTTTCATTCCCAATCACGAGAGGCAATCAATATTCATACCTTTATGTATTCCCCTCTATAGTATACTTACAAAAAAGAGCCCTCTATTAAAGGACTCCTTATGCTTGGGTTTACTATACTATAGAAATAATATGTCTCTACTTGCTAATTGATACATACAAATCAAAACTCTTTTCACCAGCCAACATAGGAATAGACAATATTTTTTTAGAGGCTGAAGAGAAGGTTTTATTTGTTCCATGGGAAACCTGTGGAGGGATAATATCACATTTATAACCATCATTAGAGAAATAACTCATAGCATTTCCAGAAATAATGTTTGCCAGTTCTCCAACTGCTGAGGCAACAAATTTATCAAACTCTTCAACTTTCATTCCAGCCATTTCCTCAACTATAGTAAATGCTGTCTTTTCTGGAAAACTAAAAACTATTGTTCCCTTCAAATCACCTGTAATACCTATAGAAGCATTGACTCTATTATCAGAAACTATCTCTTCCACATTGCGTAAGATTCCCTTTTTAAGATTAAGAGAAAACATATTTAGAAACACATTTTGAGCCGATATATAAATAGGGTCTATATATGTAGTTTCCATTATTCATCCCCCCTATTTATGTGTTTGCTAATTTTCTGGTCTTCTCCTGTAACATGGTTAATTAACCAGGTTAGTAATCTACCACTAAACTCCATAATCAGGTCTTCATTATATTTATCCTTTTCAAATTTACTTGCAAACTCTGCAATATCATTTTTAAAATCTTCATGAATCTGATGATGTCTTTCATACTCTGGATAATTATACTTTTGTTGAACAGCTTCTTCAGAGTCAAAGTGAGTTACAACATATTCCCCCATAAAATTCAGGGTTTTTTCTATTTCATTTATTTTATCTTCCATCTTTTTATCACTTCTGACCAACTGTAAAAAACTATTAAATCTCTTAAACAATTCCTCATGCTGCTTATCGACTGATTCTACTCCAATACAATATTTCTCTTTCCATATCATACTTTTCCTCCCCTTTGTTATATGAGTCATTATTATTACTATTTCGACATTTTAATGTTTTTTCCTTTATATTAATACTAAGAAATTAAAACTAATGTTTTAGTTGAGTAATCAATGACCCTAAAATCCTTATATTTTTTTTTATTTATAATGTCAAATATTAAACCGAAGCATATTGTAAACTTTTTGTGAAAATTATACGCAAATCAATTACATAAAGAATTAGTCGGGAAATATTAATATAATATAATATTCTAATTAATAGTCATATCTACTATTTCGTGTTATAATACAATGAAATCAAAAATTAAAGGATGGTATTCTATGATTGCAGTTAATAATCTTAGTGTTCAATTTGGATCAAGTAAATTATTCAGTGATGTTAATCTTAAGTTTACCCCAGGTAATTGTTATGGAATTATTGGTGCTAATGGTGCTGGTAAATCAACTTTTTTAAAGTTATTATCAGGGGAAATTGATTCTACTACTGGGGAAATAATTATTCCTCCCAAAAAGAGAATTTCAGTTTTGAAACAAGACCATTATCAATATGATGAATGTCAGGTTTTACAAACTGTTATAATGGGTAATAAAAGAGTATATGACATTATGAAAGAAAAAGATGCTATATATGCAAAAGATGATTTTACTGATGAAGATGGTATTAAGGCCTCTGAACTTGAAGGAGAATTCACAGAATTAAATGGTTGGGAAGCTGAGCCACAAGCTGCGCAAATGCTTCAAGGCCTTGGAGTCAACGTAGATTTACACAATTTAAAAATGAAGGATTTGGATGGTGGAGACAAGGTAAAAGTATTGCTTGCTCAGGCTTTATTTGGAGAACCAGATATATTATTGTTAGATGAGCCAACTAACAATTTAGATATTAAATCAGTTGATTGGCTTGAGGATTTCTTGCTTAATTTTCCTAATATAGTTATTGTAGTATCACATGATAGACATTTTTTAAATACAGTCTGTACCCATATTGTTGATATTGACTATAAGAAAGTAAAATTATATGTAGGAAATTATGACTTTTGGTATGATTCCAGTCAATTGATGCAACAGCTAATTAAAGCTGAGAACAAAACAAAAGAAGCGAAAATTAAAGAGTTACGTGATTTTGTAGCCCGGTTTTCTGCTAACAAATCAAAGTCTAAGCAAGCTACATCTCGAAAAAAATTACTAGAGAAAATAGAAATAGAAGATATGCCTGCTTCGTCAAGAAAACACCCTTATGTGGGCTTTAATGCTGATAGAGATGTTGGAAATGAAATACTATATGTTGAAGGCCTTTCTAAGACAATTGATGGCGAGAAAATCCTTGATAATATTAGTTTTCGAGTTAATAAGGATGATAAAATTGTCTTTTTAGGGGATAATGAGATTGCAATTACTACCTTATTTGAAATATTAGCAGGTGAAATGGAAGCTGATACAGGTATTGTTCAATGGGGTGTGACTACATCACAATCGTATTTTCCTAAGGATAATAATCAGTATTTTAATGGCTGTAATCTAAAATTAATCGATTGGCTAGCCCAGTTTTCTGATGAGAAAACAGAGACTTTTTTACGCGGATTTTTAGGAAGAATGTTATTTACAGGTGAAGATGCTTTAAAAACCGTTGATGTGCTATCTGGAGGGGAAAAGGTCCGTTGTATGCTTTCCAGGATGATGCTTTCGGGTGCCAATATCATAATTCTTAATCAACCTACTAATCACTTAGATCTAGAATCAATCACAGCTTTAAATAATGGCATTATTGATTTTAAAGGAAATGTATTGTTTACTTCTCATGACCATCAATTTATTCAGAGTATAGCTAATAGGGTTATAGATATTAAAGCTGATGGTTTAGTTGACAAGTTAATGACTTTTGACCAATACATGGAAAGCAAATAATTAACTGACTACTCAGCATATATGAATCATATACTTTATGTCATGAATTGAATATATCGTAGCTAAGAGTTAGTAAAGGGACCCCTAGGGTCCTTTTTTTTAATTAACAACAATAATTAGCAGAGACGGTTTGAGTCCCTTGTGCTGTATTACAGTACAAGGGACTCTATGATTTAGCTTCAGTTTAAAAAAATATCACTTAAACTAATTCTTAATCCTTCAAAAACAATTGACTTTATTGAATCTTTATTTTTATATGTTACTATATCTTTAATATCACCCTTATTAAAAGAAAACAAATTAATTTCTTCCGAAAAAGGATTAACAATCCAATACTCTTTGACACCTGTAGTCCGGTATAATTCAAGTTTTCTAATAATATCATGATTTTTATTGGATTTAGATAACACCTCTATTATAAGGCAAGGAGTCCCCATATATCTGTCATCTTCATTAATATTTTCCTGATCACATATAACCAGTATATCCGGTTGTACTATATTAATATTATTCTCTTCCTTTTCTCCTTTATAAAGAATAACATCAAGTGGTGAAGTAAAGGGTTCACACCCTTTTCCATCAAACCAGGAAATAAATTTGCCAAATATCTTTCTTATAATTCTCTGGTGATTAACTGCTGGAGAAGCCAGTAAATAAATTTTCCCATCTATATATTCGTATCTATTATCACTTTTTTCTGATATCTTTTTAAATTCCTCATAACTTATTTCCATTCCATCATAGCTATAAAAAATTATTCCTTCTTTTATCTCTGTTTTACACTTTTCTTTATATTTCACTAATTGAGCTATTTTATTACCATTTCTGGTAATAATAATTTCCTCCTCGTCAACCAATTTAAGGTATTTACCAAAATTATTTTGGACATCAGTGGTAGTTACTATCATTATTTCCACTCCTCAGATTTAGAAATAAATGCAATTTATTATTATAGTTTTATTATACCTAATTGCTAAAATTATATCAAGGATTTTAGCTAAAATTTTAGCTAAAATATAATAACCGGGTAATAAAACCCGGCCATTTTTTTATTATTTAATTATTTTATTAATAATTACCTCAAAAAATTATTCAACGTTTTTCCTAAAACACGTAACTTAGTGATAACTGATACCCTGCTTTAATACCTTGAGCAGATAATATATCTTGATCATCACTTATAAACAGATTGGAGCTTAGTGATAATTTAATGTTACCAGGGAGATGGTTTTCATATACAGGAATTAATACTGTACTGCCGTCTTCTATGCTTGTCATAGTAAATAGACTAATAGAAGAAAAATCATCTATTGGATAAGTTATATTACCCAGAAATAAATCAAGTGTATTCCCTATATTATCAAATCCACTACTTTCTAATGTGTTAATTAAATCTTGGTCCTGTAAAGCTAAATATTCAGCCTGTAAGGCTATTTGCTTATCATAGTTGTAAGTAAAACTATAGTCTCCACCAAATAAATATGAATATGCTGGTTCTGCTAATCCTTCCACTTTATAATACCCCAGAGAGGTGTATGCCCCTATTGGTCCTAAGTCACCTTTGGCAGTAAACCCTACCCTATTCATAGATAAAGCCTGACCTGCTGAACCACTATCTATTAATCCAGGAATAGGCAAAATACTTGATAATGGATTGTTCATTGCTGGTTCTTTAACATAATTTAGGGTTAAATCATATCCGTGATATCCAGTTCTACCCCTTACCCCCCATTTTAAGTCATCGCTATATTTCTGGTCAGAGGCTATCAGTGCAAAATTAGAATTCCAATTTATAGGGTAATATAGCTCTACTGCGTCCTGATACTTACCCATGGTTTCTTGATCCATAGCTACAGCTCCCAAACTAAAATCAACTGGATTAAGTATTGAACCGAAAGACCAGGAAATAGGTTGACGACCTAAGGTTAAGTAAAAATTATTAAATTTATGACTAAGATTTAATTTTTTTAAGTTTATTCTCTTACTAGAACCATCTAAAGTAGTAACTTCAGGGTTATTCAAAACAAATTGAACCTCTACATCTGTATCACCAATAGGAGGAATAAACAACTCCAGCTCCAGACTTTCGCTGATATCACTTGTAATATCTCCTCCTTCAAGGTAAGCACCTGACACATTGACTTTAAGCTCTCCACCAATAGTAACTTCTGCCATTACTACATTAGAAAAGATTAAAGTAACAGCTATCAATATAAATATTAATTTGATTGTACTGTTTAATTTTTGATTTTCTATTTTATAGCTCTTTATTTTGTGCTTCGTTAATCTCATTACCAGAACCTCCTTTATCTTTAAAAACTCCTTGAACTAAGTCTTCCGCTTCTTATCTTAACAACTAACTACTATTATCTTTCATGTTCAATGATTTGCTTTTGCAATATCTGCTATCAAGTTTCGGTTTATACTAATTCTGCAGATTTTCCAGAGTAAATGTTCCTGCTGGTATTTCTGGGTTAAACTCAATTTCATTGACTATAAACTCTGTAGTAGAGTTTTTACGTAGTTTATTTTCCATGATTGATCTCATGGCAAACCATCTGTCAGTATCATCTATTTTTTCGACCTCTAAGACTTTACTTACTTTAAGTAGTCTTCCACTCTGGGCATATAACTCTTCTTTAAGTCCAACAAACCTTTCTTTGTCAACCCATATCTTTCGGCGATAATATTGAACATCTTCTTTACCCTCTATTTTAGTACCTTCTATTACATAAGATAGTCTTCCTTGATATTCCTCTTCTCCAATAATCTTAAAATTATATAGATCTGTTAGCTTATCTGACTCCATCATATCTTTGTAAGAGAAATCACTCCCCATCATAGATTGGTTTAGCATGTGGCCAGATATATGGACTACATCCTCAGCATCTGGGAAGAACATATAGAGTTCATCTC
>JADQBV010000383.1 GCA_016278415.1 Halanaerobiales bacterium | reverse complement strand
CCTCACCAATTACCACAGTTCTAGTTATATCTGAACAATAACCCTGATAGAAAGATCCAAAATCCATTGTTACAAAGTCACCATTCTCTATCTTTTTCTCTGAAGCAATACCGTGAGGTAGTGATGAGCGTTTACCAGAGGCAACTATAAAGTCAAAAGCATTCTTTTCTCCACCTAATCTTTTAGAATAAAACTCTAATTCTAATGCTACTTCTCTTTCAGTCATTCCAACTTTAATAAAACCAAGGATATGCTCAAAGGCTTTATCAGATATTTCAACAGCCTTTTTTATTTTATCTACCTCGGAACTATCTTTAATTAATCTTAGCTTTTCTATATAATCATCAGTTGCTACAAGTTCAGCTTTAATATATTGATCATACTTCTCATATTGCTGATATGTTATAGCTTTTGATTCAAAGCCCAGCCTAGTTATTCCGTTTTCCTGGACTAATTCATTTAATTTCACTTCAAAATTTTTATTTATCTCAATTATTTTATAGCCTTCAGTCTGCTCATTTGCCTGTTCAACATAACGAAAGTCTGTCAAAAAGTAATCCTGCTTTTCTGTGAATAGTATCCTTCCAGCAGAACCTGTAAATCCTGAGAGATAATGACGGTTTTCTGATGAGTCTATCAAAAAGCCATCAATATTGTTTTCTTCCATAAGTTTATGTACTTTCTTTATTCTATTTTTCAAATATTTTCCTCCTCGTAATTAATTAATAACTCCCACTTTTGATAACATTTAAAATAGCAGATAGGGCATAGATATAACCATCTGTTCCTAGACCACTTATCTGGCCTACTGCAACAGGTGCTATTACTGATTTATGTCTGAACTCTTCCCTTTGGTGTATATTACTAATATGTACTTCAATGGCCGGTAATTTAACTGATACAAGGGCATCACGTAAAACAATACTATAATGGGTTAATCCACCTGGATTTATGACAATACCTTTATATTTATTATAACCATCTTGGATAAAATCAACTATCTCACCTTCATGATTACTTTGAAATATTTCTACTTCTATACCTAATTTTTCTGCATGTTTCTTTATATTTTTATTAACCTGTTCTAGACTGGTCGAACCATATACCTCTGGTTCTCTAGTACCCAGCATATTTAAATTAGGTCCATGAATCACTGCAATAGTTCTCACTTTAAACCCTCCAATACATCTCTTACAATTTCATTACTAACATCTGCATCAATATAGGCTTCTCCTAAATCCTTCAGTAATATCCATCGTAGAGAATTATTCTTAACTTTCTTATCATAAAATAATCTCTGATAAACCTTTTCCACATTTTCATTATATTGATATGAAAGTGGTAAACCATAAACTTTAATTAACTTTTTAATAAAATTATATGCTTCCTGATCAATAAGACCCATCTTATAGGAAATATGAGCAGCACCAACCATTCCAACTGCTACAGCCTCTCCATGATTGTAACTCTTATATTCTGTAACAGCTTCCAGTGCATGGCCTATTGTATGGCCAAAATTAAGCAAGGCCCTTTTGCCTGCTTCTTTTTCATCTTGATTAACAATTTCTGATTTAATAATACAGGACCTATATATTATATGTATTAATGATTCCATATCATATTCAAATATTTCATGATGTTTATCCCATAAAAATTTAAGTAATTTATCATCAGCAATAAATCCATGTTTAATCAACTCAGCTAATCCTGTTTTTAATTCCCTTTCAGGTAGTGTTTTTAGGAAATTAGGATCTATTAATACAAACTCTGGTTGATAGAAAGAACCAATTAAATTTTTACCTGTTGGATGGTTTATAGCTGTCTTGCCACCAACACTACTATCTACCTGTGCTAATAAAGTAGTCGGTACCTGTACAAATGGAATACCACGCATAAAAGTAGCAGCCAAAAAGCCTGCTAAATCACCAACAACCCCTCCACCTAAAGCTACAATCATATTATCTCTACGGAAATCCTCTTCCAAAAGTATATCATAACCCTTTTTTAGATGGTCAAAACTCTTGGCTTCTTCACCTGGCGGAACTATATATGTTGTAATATTAAAACCTGCTTCTATCAATATAGCAGAGATTTTTTCCCCATATAGATTCATAACATTCCTGTCAGTAACAAGAAATAACTTACAACCAGAATATGCTACTTTAATATATTCAGGGAGCTTTTTTATAATGTTATCAGCTATAATTATATCATAATTTTTATTATCTGTATGAATATCTACCTTTACTTTTTTAATTTCATCAATTGTTTCTCTATTCTCCACTGTCATCGTTCCTCACCTCTTCTAGATTATTAGCCCCTACCCCTGTCTTTACTATAATGACGTCTACTATTTCTTCTAAATCAAGACCATCTGTAGCAATTTCAAAATCAAATTCTTTATAATATTTATCCCTTTTCTCTAAAAGAAGCTTGATTTCTTCTACTGGCTTCTCAACAGCAAGAAGGGGTCTATTAGAATCATCTTTAACCCTTTCAAATATCTCTTCAACAGTAGCAGTTAACAAGACAGGAGTGGTTTTTTCTTTTAGTATCCTTCTATTATAGGCTGATAATACAATACCACCACCAGTCGATAGTACTATATCCTCTTTACTAAGAACAGCCCTTTCTAAAACATCTTTCTCTAACTGTCGAAAATATTTTTCGCCGTGTTTTTCAAATATTTCAGGTATTGGCATTGCAGCCTTTTTTTTAATCTGGTTATCAGTTTCATAGAAATGAAAATTAAGCCTCTCAGCCAGTAGCTTACCAACTGAGCTTTTCCCTGTTCCCATAAAACCAATTAAAGCAATAATCATAAAGATCCCTCCTCCTAACTCGTAGTACTGTAAAAAAATATTTTAATATAAATACTTAGAAAGAAATACTATCGATTATTAATTATCTACCTCTATTCATGTAAGACTTGTAATTAGAGATAGTCTCTTCAATAGAATCCCCACCAAACTTTTCTAATAATGCCTGGGCAATTACAAAACTAACCATAGCTTCCCCTACTACACCACATGCAGGCACTGCTGTAACATCAGAACGCTCAACACTGGCTTCAAACTTCTCTTTAGACTTAATATCCACTGACTGCAGGGGTTTATATAAAGTAGGTATAGGTTTCATCGCAATCCGTATTATCAATGCTTGACCATTACTTACGCCACCTTCAATACCACCAGCACTATTAGTAGTTCTATAGTATCCAATACTATCATCATAAAAAATCTCATCATGAACCTCTGAACCAGGTATAGTTGAATTATTAAAAGCAGGTCCGATTTCTACACCCTTAACAGCTGGTATACTCATTAAAGCACTAGTGAGAATCCCGTCAAGTTTCCTATCCCATTGAGTATGACTTCCCAGACCTACAGGTAATGGTGTAGTCCTTATCTCAATAATACCTCCCAGAGTATCCCCTTTTTCTTTTATCTCGTCTATATATTCTATCATCTCTTCTTCTTTTTCCTTATCAAAACAATGTAGTGGGGAGTCTATAACAGCATCCCATAATTCCATGAAATTAACGTCTTTTACAGGTGCAGCTATTTTCCCTAGTTGTATAACATGACTGATAATATCAATATCAAAATACCTTAAAAAATTATCAGTAAGGCCGCCAACAGCGGTTCTTGCTGCAGTCTCCCGGGCACTGGCCCTTTCTAATATATTTCTAATATCATCTGTATTATACTTTTGTGTTCCTGCAAGATCAGCATGACCTGGTCTAGGTCTTGTAACTACCTTCTTTATTTTTTTTAATCGACCATCTTTCTTAATAGTAATTTCATTGTCTTCCGTAGCTGATGTTAATTTGCTTTTCTCCACTGCCATAACTTCCTGCCAATTCTCCCAATCTTTATTGTTAATTAAGAGCCCAACAGGGCTACCCATTGTTTTCCCTAAACGAATACCACTATATACATTTACTGTATCAGTTTCAATCTTCATCCTACCACCACGTCCATAACCACCCTGACGCCTGGCAAGTTTGTTATTAATGTAATCAATACTAACTTCTATACCTGCAGGAAGGCCATCTACAATAGCTATTAACCCTTTACCATGAGACTCTCCTGCTGTTTTAAAATTTAACATACTATCTACTCCCTTAATTATTGTTTATATATCTATAATCCCTTAAATAACACTATAGTCTAGCTTATCTTACTATAGATAGTTTAAGATAAATTCTTATACTTAATAAATATAATTCTACATCAGACTTATATATCCTTCTCATTTTACCAAAAAATGATAAACAAATATAAATAGACATGGAAAAAGCCCCCTATTCTTTAGGAGGCTAATCATTATAGATGATTATATTTAATATTTACATATCATGGTTTACACCAAAAGAATATGAGGTGACATTTGTTGTATATTCATCATATTCATCATAACCGTAACTTGTAGTAAATACAAAGTTTAATCTATCATAAAGTTGCTTTTCTATTTCTAATTCTACAAACCAGGAATTCATCTTTTCTTTTCCAGTACCATTAATCTCATATCGTCCATATGGTGAATAAGATATATCCGTTGTTAATTTATAATCATTATATGTATTTTTACCTACAAACTTAGCATAAAGTATATTTCTATTTAGTTTCACTCCATCAGAATCATCTTCGATATACCTATATCCAAAACCTAGATAGTAATTTTTTTCTTCAGAATATTTTCTTAATATACTTAAATCTGTATAAAACTGATCATCATCAGAGTCAATATCTGTACCTAGATAACCATTAAAATTATATCCATTCTGTAAATCAATATCAAAATTTGCACCAAGTAATAAGATGTCGTTTACTTTACTATTTTCTGCCTTGATATTTACACCTAAAGAAACATCCTCAGCACTTACTGTTACTGAAAATATTAATATCAAGACACAGATCAATAATAATTTTCTCATAATCCTAACCCCCCTTAAATATTAAAATGAAAATTCTGTTTGATATACTTTACTATCATCTTTCTTGAGCGAATAAATAGTTGCAGTCCCCCTAGTGTCTGGCAATGTTTTCCTTGCTTGGTCAATATAATAAAATTTCTTCGTAAATGGTTTTTCTTCAACATCTGTTATATATACTGGACCATACCATCCATCAGTTGAATCATTAAAATCTAAGTAAATCATAAATTCCCCTTCTAAAGCATTATTTCTTATTTTTACAGTTAGGGTATAGATTTCACCGATTATTACAGTTTCTGTATCACCCTCAGCATTTGTTATTTCCTCTGTGATTTCACCTGTTGATGAATAACTATAATCATCTACAACCAAATTTGGATAGTTTCCAGCAAAATACTGTCTACAACCGGATAACGTAAGCAATAAAACAAATGCTATTAATAGTAATAAAGTTATTTTTTTAGACACTGTTTACTCATTCCCCTTTCAATCTTATATTTTATTTGGAATAATAATCTCTGTTCCAACAGAGATATCATTTTCATCTTCAATATTATTTATCTCTTTAATCTTATCAATAGCAATATCATACAGAGAATGTATTCTCCATAGTGTATCACCTTTTTTAAAGATATATATTCTAGACTTTGCTACAGGAATCTTTATATATGAGCCAACAGTTGCCTCAATATCCTTATTGGCTTCAATAATAAATTCCTCCTTAACATCAAATTTCTCTGCCAATTCTTTAACTGTAATTTCTGATAAAAGTTTATAGTTGTACAAATATAAATCACTAAGATCTATATCAGAATTACTACTACTTTCTATACTACTATCTTTAGAAACTTTAACTTCCTGTTTACTTACTTCTTCTTTTACTTTAGCATCATTAACATTATCTTCCTTATCATTACTATTAAGTTCTTTATCTTCTTCAATATCGCTAGTCTCTTTCTTAAGCTCACTTATTTCATTTGTTTGGTTTTCTTCCACTTCAATAGCTTCTTCAGCCTGATTTTGATCATCTTCACTACTATCTTCATTTCCTTTTTCATTACTTAATTCAGTACTCTGCTCATTCTGATTGTATTCCTGTGAAATTTGAGGATTAGTTTCGACAGTTTTTTCAGATGAATCCTCTAAAACCTCATCATTATTATCCGTTACTTTTTTATCACTGGAATTACTTGTTTTTTTTTGACTTTTTTCATTATTACCAAGGATGGCATCTAATTCTTCTTTTGTCAATGGTATAAATTCTTTTGGGTTATTGTCTTCACTTACAACTTCACTATCATCTTCCATATTAACTTCTGTTTCATTATCCCTATTTTTTCCTTCATCTTCTGTATTTACAGTAACCGTGTTTTCTTGATTTGTTTCTTTTATATCTTCTAGATTAGTTTGTCCAGCTTCTTCTTTAGCGTTTACTATAGATTCATTATCAACATCATTTTCAGAATCTAAATTATTTTGATCACTTTCTTTTCCCTTATCACTATTATTAAGAGAGTCCTCTTTAACTATATGTGGAGTAATAAATATAATTAACTCGGTTTTGATATTTTCTACACTTCTACTTCTAAATAACTCGCCAAAAATAGGTATCTCAGCTAGTAATGGAACTTTGGAAATCGATTCTAGAAGATCTTCCTGAATTAATCCACCTATAGCAAAGGTCTGCCCATCATTTAATCTAACAGTAGTTTCAACCTCTCTAGTATTTATTGGAGGAAGCGAAGTACCTATAGATTCGCCGATAGAGCTAACCTGTGGATTTACTTTTAGATTTACTTTGTTATTTTTTGTAACCCAAGGTGTAAAGGTTAAATTAATACCTGCCTCAATGTATTCTATTGTACTGGTAACATGACCATCTTCTACCTTTTCTACTATTACAGGTATTCGATTACCAATTAATTGACTTGCTTCTTCTCCACTAAGGGTCATTAATCTCGGATTAGCCAAAGTATTACTTGTACCTTTTGTCTCAATAGCCTTAATAAAGTCAGCAAAAGTAAGGCCAACCCCATCAATGAATCCA
Source organism: Halanaerobiales bacterium (assembly GCA_016278415.1). The sequence goes on along the minus strand of JADQBV010000383.1, from coordinate 26,060 downwards.
TCTTCATTGCTATCTATAATTTCAATTTTGGACATCTGATCTGAATTGATACCCATATCACTAAGATCTGTACTAGAAACTTCTTCAACCCTAACCTCAATTATAACCTGTTTTCTCGGTATATCAATTTTATTAATTAGAGCCAAAACATCTTTCATCACTTTTTCTGTACTATTTATTACTATCTCTTTACTTTGTACATTATAGGTAAACCCAATATCAGGATAGAGATTAGTTAAAATGCCTTCTAAGTCTTCCTGTGAAGCATAATCAATAGATACGATTTCTGTATATTTTTTCTGTTCTGTATCTAAATTTTCAGCAATTGTAGCAGCCATTTCTACATCACTTTCAGTTCCATTGATTAATAACTGATTTGTGCCAGTTAATACCTTAACATTTAATGTCTGAGATATATCTTGGATAGCAGTTTTAATATTATCGATATTAGCAAATTCAATACTTACAACCTTTTCATATAACTCTTCATCCTCTACTTTATTAACATTTTCAAGATCAATAGCTTCTACTAATTGCTTAATTTCTTGTAAATTTTCGTTTGACCCATTATATAGTAATTGATTGTTAACAGTATCTGCAACAATATTGACATCTGGATACATTTTACTTATCTGCTCATTAATATATTCAACATCAAGATGTCTTATTTTAATACTTTGAATAACATTAACAGGGAGTTTATTAACAGTAGTATTTTCCTTCTTATTTAATTGCTCGATTAACCTACTTAACAATAAATTGGCACTTTTTATATCATATGGAGATCCATATATAACAAAATTACCACTATCATCACTCTCAATAACCAGGTCTGGATAGACTTTTTTAATATAATTCTTTAAAAACTCTGATTTTTCAGCAGGAATTGGAATTACTTTTGTTACCTCTTCCCTTTGAGTATCTAGCTTTCTAATTAAATCCTCAGCAGCACTTATTTTTTCATCTTTTCCTCTAATAATCAGATTCCCATTCCTCTGATCTAAGGTAACACCTAAATCAGGATACACTTCTTTAACTATTCCCTGTATTTCTGCTAAATCAGCATGATTAACATTGACAGTTTTTACCATTATGTCGGCATAAATTTGATCAATGCGTTCTGATGTAGCCACAACAACTGTATTTTCATACCATTTATATGCTAAATTATGTGCCTGAGTAATTAGCTTTAAGGAATCCTCAAAAGATAGATTTTTCAGATGTATAGTAATGTCACCATTCACAGAGCCATCTGTAACTAGATTGACATCAGCTAGTTCAGCTATGGTCCTTAATACATCCCTAATATCTGCACCTTTAAAGTTCATATTAATTTTTGTATTATTAGCCAATATAATACTATGACTAAATAACAATAACATAATTATTGTTATTATAATTGTGCGATTTTTATAAGATCTCACCTATACCACTCCCCATCTCTATTTTGAATTGAACTCCTTTGTAAGACATAACTAATTCTTCAGCAAGTATATTAACAATGGTAAAATCTTCAATAACTGTTTTTCCTTTAATAATACTTGTTTTACCTTGATATTCAAGTACTGCCAATCGCTCTTGGCTATTACCTATAATTCCTGTTAAAGTAAATGGAACCATTTCCTTGATTGCTGCAATAGTAAGCTGTTGATTGTCTCCTTCAATATCTTTTTTTATAATCCTATAATCCTTAAAAGGATTTTGAAAACCCTCTCTATATGTGTAATCAATTTGTGGTTCTTGTTTTTCCTCTTCCGCAACAACAAGTTCTTCGTCTTCTTTTGTAGAACCTTCTTCAACTACTTTTTCCTCTTCTTGTCTAGAGTCCTCTTCAACTACTTCTTCACTTTTTTCAATATTGCCATCCCCATCAGCCTGTTCTACATCCCTCTGGGTATCGTCCTTTGATTCAGCATCTTCCTTATTCGTTGTTTCTAACTCTTCAGATGTATTAGCTTCAGATTCACTTACCTGTACAACAACAGTTTGTTCCTGGGGAAGATAATAAAAGTAATATAAAGCCCCTGCAATAATAAGAACGATAAAAATAACAATTAAAGTTATATGTGATTTTTTCAGTTTCAAGTTTGATCACCACCAATAAATAAATCATAATGATATATAAATTCAGCATTTATAACTAAAAGATCGTCTTCTTCATTTTTTCTATCTACACTAATACTCTTAAACTCAATCTGACCATTTAGTACCTTTATTCCCTCCAAAAATAATACTAGTTCCGAAAATTTACCTTCTGCTACCATATTTATCATTGTTACTTTTTCCTGTTCATTGGGTACAAAGGATGTAATTTCTATACCAGATTTGTCCGACTCATTTTCAAGCACCTGTAACATCTCATCAATTGATCCTATCCGATTAGCTAAATCTTCATTTTCAATATATTTTAACTCTGCATATCTCGCCTCTACTTCGGGTTTCTTACTTAGTGTAATGATATGTTTATTAATCTGCTCTTGATAATTTACTTTTTCTTGTTCAAGAAAGGCTATCTTATCAATGATAGGTTGATAAAAAAAGTAATAATAAACTGCTATTATAGCAAATATCGCTAAACAGATTAACATAATCCTTTCTCTTCTACTCATTCTATCAAACATTATAGATCACCTTCTTCGACAATTACTGTTTCTAGAGTAAAAATTGCATCATTAGCTTGAGTTTGTAAATCTTTAATAGTTACTTTTCCGTAGAAGGGAGATAATTTCATATTACTAATATAATCTAAAACCTTTTGATTAGTATCAGCTCTACCTAATAATTTCAGTGTGTTTTCTTCTAGACTTAGAGTACCTAACATAACTTTATTAGGAATTATATAACCCTGTTCTATAATTGCCCCATCCCATAGATACTTTAATGTATCCATTTTTTCTTTAATCCTTGTCAACTCTTCAACCTTATCTTGCAATTTATTAAACTTAATAACCTCTATTCTAAGTTTAGTTTCTTGATTGTAAAGATTATCTACATCAGCTTTAAGTAACATACTATCTGTATATAAATAATAATAATGAATACCTACACCCATAATAAATAAGGCTACTGTAATAATTATAACAATCTCCATCCAATTAATTGAATATGCCTGGTTCCGTTCTTTAAGTAGATTAACTTTCATCAGCCAACACCTCACTAACAGCAAGTCCAACTGCAACTGCAAATTCCTCTGACTTTAGACTATTTCCTTTTTTATACTTGATATCGACATAGGGATCAAGGGGTATTAATTCTCTCTCTATTTTATTTTCAATTATATGATTCAATCTCTTTAATTTAGATCCACCACCAGTAACATAAACCTTATCTACCTTTTTCCTATATTTCATACTATAATAATCCAAACTACGTCCAATCTGTTCTGCTAAATTCTTAGCAAGTGATAATAAATACTGACTTTCACCCATACCTGTTGTTGCTATTTGAGTAATGGCTAATTCAAAACTTTCATCTTCATTTTCTTCTTCTTGAATACCATTCTTTTTCTTCAGGTTTTCTGCTTCATTATAATTCATCTTATTCTCATCCATAATAATCCGGGTAAATTCATTTCCACCAATATCTATATTACGTGAAAGGTATATATTCTTACTATCACCTATAACAACCCTACTACCAGCTGTACCTATATCAACTATTGCTACAGTATTATCTATCGTATTCTGATAATCGACTAAAGAAATTAGTGCCATTGGTTGAATGTTAATAGCTGAAGGTACTAATGAAAGTCTCTCGAATAAATTAAGTACATTATCTATCATATCTTTTTTTGATGCAACTAATAAAACTTGTACCTTTTCACCATCACGATCTAAAATTTTAAAATCTTCAATCGCACTATCTACAGGGAATGGGAGGTGATCTTCTGATTCCCATTTTACTGCTTCAGCCAGTTTACTTTCATCTTTCATATCTGGCAATTCCATATTCCTGATGATTAAATTATTATTGGGAATTGTAGTAATAATTTTATCTTTCCTAGAGTTAAGCTCCCTAACAACCTCAGCAAGTCGATTCCCTACAACAGCCTCGTCAATAATACGTCCATCTTTAATAGACTCAAAAGGAAGGCTTTTCATAACAATACCATCTAAAAACAATTCTTTCTTCTTTCGGGTAAACTTAGCTGCTTTAATACTATCTGTTCCTATATCAATTACAGTAAATCTTTTTTTGAAAAACAACTTTATCACCTCACATTTTTTAATTTATAAATTAATTCAATCAACAAATTCTTGCCAATTAATTACTTCTACACTGGTTTCGCCAACTGTAATATTATTATTTATTGCTATATCTCCAAGTATATCAACATAACCATCATCATGAATAAAAGTACCAGGGTTTAGGTTAAGATTGTTACTAGCAAAAGCACTACCTATAATTTCAAGTTCTTCACCTGCGCCGCCAGAATTTAGGTTTAAATTTTGTTTTGACATAAGCATCCCTTTGTAATGCCCTACTTGAAGATTTATGTTCTTCTCAAAGTATGTTATTGCATAATCATCTTCATATAATCCAGTTAAAGGATTATAGTTAGCATTGAATGAATTACCATTAGAGTTTAAAACTCCCTCAATGACTAAAATACCACTGCCCATAGCATAAAAATCATGAGCTAAATTCATATTACCCTCTATGACAACAATCTCATCATCTATATTTAGTACACAATCACCATTGACAATATTAGAAGTGTCATTCTGAAACAGATTAAAATTATAAATTGTACGAGTTCGCACGGTTTTAGCATCTGCAAAATAATCATCCAAAACATCAGTTTCTAATTCCCCTGAATCACCACTCAAATCTTCATGTATAGACCCTGTAGGTAGCGGGTTACCTGAAGTGTCTTTTACATTATTATTATCATTTATTGTATCATTTGCTGCAATTTCTCCATCCACTTCAATTTCACCATTTACATTTGTAATATGCCCAGAGGCTAATGGATAATCAAAAATATTTAGGTTTTGTATGTCTGACACTATTCGATAAGTAACTTGTAAACTATCACTAACTCCATTAAATGTAATGGTAGATGTAATAGTAAATTCATCACCTGATGCACTAGTTTCTCGTGTAAGACTATTTATTTGCAAACCATTTAATAAATTTTCTATATTTTGCTGCTCATTTAATAATAATTCATTTGTACTACTATCCCATTTTGTATCATCATCCATAAGTTTACTAGCAAATTCAATACTTGACTCAGCATAATATTGTGCCTGTGTCATATTTTGTTCGTACCTAGATATATGAAACTCATTTCCAATGGACATACCCATAGCTACTACTAATACAATTAGTACAAGCATAAATATAAAACTTAAAACCAAAACTGATCCTTCTTGATCATTCATAAAAATCTCCCCTTAGTTAAATTAATTTTAAAGCTAAGGAATTCTACGATAAAATGTATCAACAAAGGTATATGTAGCAATATTACCATCTGCTCTTTGATAGTCTTCCGATAATTCAACAGTAATAGTAACCATCTCGTTATTAATGTCAGTATCCACTTCAAATCTATTTACCTGACTATCGATAAACGCAACTCTATTACCCCAGTTACCTGTATTGGCATTCCTTCTTCTATAATATAATCTTCTATTACCATCTATACCAAAACCAATACCATTATAGTCAACATCAGCGTTAATTGTAGTAAATACAAACCTAACTCTATCCTGACTACTACCATATGCTCCATTAACAATAATAGGAGGGGCAGTTGACATCCTGATATATGGTGCTATCCGATTTACAATAACCCTATGTTCCTGTTGTATATTAATCTTTTCATTGTTATAGTTAAAAACCCTATTACTTGCTAAGAAAGCCCCACCAACAGTTAAAACTAGAATACTAGACAGTGCCATTGCTATCAAAATCTCAATCAAAGTAAAGCCTTTTTCTTCCTTATAATATAAAATCATCGTTCCACCACCAAAGTACTCAATGCTACCTGATGGTTTCCACTGTCCCAAGAAACAGTAATAGTAATTGCCATTACATCATCAGTACCATCACTATCTATATCAGAAGTATTATCAAGTACAGTATTTATAATAAAATTAGTTTTTAAACTATAGCTAGTATCAATAAGGCTATTATCATAATCACTAAGGTTTAAAGAACTCCAATCATTTACAGCATCTTCTCTTATATTTTCAATAGTATTTGTAGCTAATTTTATTGCTTGGTCTCGCATTTCAGCTTGATTGGTATATGTAATACTATCAGAAAAATAATTAACAAAATATAAACAAGATAGACTTACAACTACTATAGTCACCAGCACTTCAATCAAGGTAAAAGCTTCCTCCCGATTGTATCCATACTTACCCAATCTTATCGCCTCCCTAAAATTTACTCTATCCGAATACGACCATTCCCTGCAACTACAACTTTCTTCTCATAAGACCCCTTCCTTAAGATGAAACTCCCTGAAACCGCAGTTCCTAAAGGGGTGAATTTTAATTGATTACTGGTACGCGTACAAAGAAAAGTAACATTATTATCTATTTTAATAATTTTTAAATATGTACTATCACTACTTTTCTTTATACCAAGTCTATTGTGAGACATTAACTCCACATCATAATCTTCCGATTCAGCAATAGCAATATGCCTTGTCTTCCTCAATGTAGAATAAATAATCTGAATATCACTTTTAATTTGAAAATAAACCATATTATTAATGGAAACAATTACCGATGTTAATATACCTATAATGGCTATAACAAGCATTAGCTCAACTAGCGAAAAGCCATAATCGCTATTAAGCTTCATTAACTCACCCTTTCAAAAAACAAATATGCTAATAATGTCCAACTATTAAATTTAATAAATCATGTCCATAAAAAATGCTAATAATAATACCTATACTAATTAAAGGTCCAAATGGTATTCTTGTTCTACGATCAATAACGCCCGTTATCATTAGTGTTATTCCAATTATAGCACCAAAAAAAGAACCAATAAATATACCCAAAAGAGTAAATTGCCATCCTAAAACAGCTCCAATAACTGCAACCAGTTTGACATCGCCCATTCCCAATCCCTTACCATATAAAAGTGCCAATAATAAGAGAAGACCACCAGGAATTAAAATGCCTATAAAAGAAGAAATAAATGTTATATGATTTAGTATAAAAGATAATATAAGTGCAATAATTATAGATGGATAAGTGATTTTATTAGGAATAATCTTATACTTCAGATCAATAACTGAGCAAACAATTAATACTGAGATTAAAAGTAATAGAATAAAAAAACGAACAGAAAAACCAAAATTTAGAAATAAAAGTAAAAATAATATTGCTGTAATTAGCTCAACTAATGGATACTGCCAGGATACCTTCTCCCCACAATACCTACATTTACCTTTTGTAAAAACCCAGCTTAAAACAGGAATTAAATCAACTACTTTAAGTCTAGTATTACAATTAAAACAGTGTGAACCAGGAAATACAATGGACTTATTTTCAGGTAATCTATAGATTACTACATTTAAAAAACTACCTATTAATAACCCATATATAAAGACTAATAATGAAACCATTTAAATCCCACCTGTTATAACTTTGTTTATAAACCGGCGCTAAAAAAGCGCCGGTTATGTCTCAACAATAATTATTGAATTTGTCTCCAACCAGTACCTGTATTAACCTGTAAATAATCAGTTTCAAACATTTGTGCTTGTATATTAGTATTTTGAGTACTTGTACCTACAACATAAACTGCCCAACTAGATGTATCAGCTGTATTAGTAGCAGGATCCGCTACATTAGCAACAATCTGATATGTCCAACCATCTGGTAAATCATCGAGATATGGTCCTACATCCGACCCAGCAAGACTAGCTGCGGCAGCAAAGTTACTAACATCTGCACCAGTCTCTGCCTCATACATCATTATAGCAGACTTAATAGTGCCTAAAGCATTTGTGGCCTCAGTTGCTCTAGCTGAACCTGTGATTCCTGTTAACTGTGGAATAGCTACAGCAGCAAGTATTCCTAAAATAGCTATAACAATCATCAATTCTATAAGTGTAAAACCCTCTTCACTCCTAAAAACTTCTCTAAACCTTTTCATCATAATATTTTTCCACTCCTTTTAATATTTTTTTAACCACTTATATATTAAAATTCAACTTTTTCTGAAACAACCACCCCCAATATTCAGATTTGCTTTTTATATTACACGATTTTATTAACCATTAAGCACTTTACTAGAAAAGACTTAACATTGAGAACATTGGCATCATTATTGAGATTACTATAAAACCAACTATAACCGCTAAGAAAATTATCATTACTGGTTCAATAAGAGCAATAGTACTTTCAACAGCAGACTCTACTTCCCTGTTATAAAATGTAGTGATTTTACTAAGCATTTTTTCTAAATTACCAGACTCTTCACCAATTTTAACCATCTGTACAACCATACCAGGAAATAACGGTGAATCAGCTAAAGGACGAGCAAAACTTATGCCTTCTCTAATCTGACCCCTTGTATCAATTAACATCTCTGAATAGACCTTGTTTCCTACTACTTCTTCTACAATATTTAGAGAAGAAAGTAGGTCAACACCACTACTTAATAATATAGACAAAGTGCTTGAAAATCTTGAAATAAGGACCTTAGTCATCATTGTACCTACTGCCGGGACTTTCAATATCAACTTATCTAACTGATATTGCCCTTTCGGACTTCTTTTATATATATAAAAGAAAGAAATGAGTGAAGCAATAACAATAATTATAATCCACCAGAATTGAGTAAGAAAAGTACTAATACCCAGTAAAATCCTTGTAGGAAGAGGTAAAGTACCTCCCATTTCAGAAAACATATTAACAAATGTTGGAACAACCACAACCATTAGGAATATAACAATAAGTATGGCTACTGACAATATAACAATAGGATAGTAGAGTGCAGCCTTTACCTTACCATTAATTTCATCCTGTCTTTCATAGTGATCTGCTAACTGATTTAGAACCTTATCAAGTACACCACCAGTTTCACCGGCTTTTACCAATTGACAATATAATGTTGGAAATACCTTTGGATATCTCATTAATGACTCTGATAGACTGGTACCAGTCTCAATATCTTCTTGAACACCTCGTAATACCTCTTTCAACTTAGGGTGTTCTGTTTCCTCTTGAATAATATTAAGACATTCCACTAGACTAATACCAGCGTCAATCATTGATGCAAACATATGACTAAATACTGTAAGGTCTTTAGTCTTAACCCTACCAGTATTCTTAAAAAATTCACCAACATCCTGTTTCTGCTTTGCTTCTTTTATATCTGTAACATAATATCCATTCTCTTTCAGCTGTCTGGCAACCATACTGGAGCGGTCTACTTCTAGACGCCCAGATATCTTTTCACCACTTGTATTCATAGCTTCATATTCAAATACAGGGGACATAGTTTATTCCTCCCTTCAACCGATTCTTCCCAGTCTTTTCTTGACATATTCAGGATTAGTAGAACGCCTTAAGGCAATTTCCATACTTATTAGTCCTTTTTCATATAAACTTATTAAGTAATTATTCATAACAATCATTCCGTATTTTCCACCTGTCTGCATGACAGATTCTAATTGGGAGCTATTCCCTTCTCGAATAATGTTTCTGACGGCGGGCGTCCCGATTAATACCTCTATAGCTGCCAACATGCCATCTCCATCTGTACGTGGTAATAATTGTTGTGCTATTATTCCATTTAAACAGGATGAAAGTTGTATTCTTACCTGCTGTTGTTGATGTGCAGGGAAAACATCGATAATACGATCTACTGTTTTAGGTGCATCACTAGTATGAAGTGTTGCTAATACCAGATGACCTGTTTCAGCTGCTTCCAGTGCAATAGAGATTGTTTCTAAATCACGCATCTCACCAACCAGAATAACATCTGGATCCTGTCTCAATGCTGCCCTTAAACCATCAGCAAATGATTTAGTGTCTATACCAACCTCTCTTTGATGAACAATACAATTATTATGATTGTGTAAATACTCTATTGGATCTTCCAGTGTAAGAATATGACAATTACGTTTTTCGTTTATTTCATTTATCATTGATGCTAGAGTAGTTGATTTACCACTACCTGTCGGTCCTGTACAAAGTACTAGTCCCCTGCGCTGCATTGCTAATTTCTTTAAAATTTCTGGTAATCCTAGAGCGTCAACAGTAGGTACTTTAGTTGGGATTACACGTAAGGCTAGACTGATAGCACCTCTTTGGTAATAGGCATTTACCCTGAAACGGGTAAACCCAGGAACACTATAGGAAAAGTCAAGTTGCCCCTCTTCTTCAAATGTCTTCCACTGTTCTTCAGTCATTAAGGTTCTAATGATATTTCGCATTTTTTCAAATGTGATTTTCTCTGGGTATTTCTCAAAGATTCTTAACTTACCAGTCTTCCTAACAATTGGTTTTGAATTAACAGTTAAATGTAAATCAGATATTGAATCATCATTTACTACAGTTTTAAATAAATCCAACAATTCCATATACTCACCCCTATACTAGAACTCTCACTAATTCCTCATAAGATGTAATACCTTGTTTAAATTTACTTAATCCATCATCTAATAATGTTGTCATCCCATGTTCTACACAATAATCTTTTATTTCTGGCTCACCTACACCACTTACTATCATTTGTTTTATCTTTTTATCTAAAACTAAGACCTCATGGACGGCAATACGTCCTTTATAGCCAGTAGAATTACATTTTTCACAACCTTGAGCCTTATAGAATTTATCTCTTCCATGCTCTTCTCCAAGAAGAAGCAGTTCATCTTCAGGTGGCTGATAATGTACCTTACAACTCTTACATAATCGTCTAATCAAACGCTGTGCCACTATACCTACTACTGTTGAAGATACCATAAATGGTTCAACACCCATATCAATTAAACGGCTAATGGAGCTAACAGCATCATTGGTATGTAATGTACTTAAAACCAGATGTCCTGTCAAAGCGGCTCTAACAGATATTTGAGCTGTCTCTTGATCCCTGATCTCACCAACCATTACAATGTCAGGGTCCTGACGGAGTATAGAACGTAAGGCACTGGCAAAGTCAAGGCCAACCTTTTTATTAGCCTGAATCTGATTTATACCATGAAGTTGATATTCAACAGGGTCTTCTATTGTTACAATATTCTCTTCTGGTGAATTTAGAGAATTCATAGCCGCAAATAATGTAGTAGACTTACCACTACCAGTCGGACCTGTAACTAATAGAATACCATGAGGTTGATTTATTAAATTTTTGAATCGAGTTATATTATTATCACTAAAACCAAGTTTGTCTATGTTAATAAGATTAGAATCTTTAGTTAAGAGACGTATAACCACTTTTTCGCCAAAAATAGTAGGTAAAGTAGAAACACGTAGATCTACTCGGACTTCACCAACATTTATTGCTATACGTCCATCCTGAGGAATACGGCGTTTAGTAATATCAAGGTCTGCAATTATTTTAATACGAGAGATTAAAGCAGCTTGAGTATATTTAGGAATAGTCAATATTTCTCTAAGAACACCATCTATTCTGTAGCGAACTCGAACCTGTTTTTCCTGTGGTTCTATGTGAATATCACTGGCAGACATCTGTAAGGCCTGGCTAATAATGTGGTTTGTTAACTTAACTATCGGGGCATCTTCGACCATTTGTTTTAATTGATCAATTTCAGGTTCATCATTTCCCTGATAATTATCAAGACTTGCAATTATCTCTGTAGTATCTTCTTCACCAAGTGAATATACCTGGTTAATAGCCTTTGTTATCTCTTCATCTGTAGCAATACGTGGTTCTATTTTTAATCCAGAAGTGATTTCAATATCATCAATAGCTACTATATCAGTAGGATCACTCATAGCAACCATTAATTTATCCCCTTTTTTCTCTAAGGCAATCACATTATGTCGTTTAGCTAAATGCTCTGGAATGTAATTGGCTAATTGAGGATTAAAGATATAATTTGTAAGTTTAACATGTGGTACACCAAGTTGGAATTCCAAGACCTGAATCAGGTCATTAGGTTGAACATAATCCAAATCAACAAGTACTTCTCCTAAACGTTTATTTGAATTCATCTGTTGATTTATAGCATCGTCCAACTGTTTTTGAGTTATAAAATTAAAGTCAACTAAAAGTTCTCCTAGTTTCTTGAAATTCTTCTTTGCCATAATAGTTAGACCCCTTATACTATATATACTTTGTAATATAATTTATCTACAATGTTCTGATATAAAACAGTAAAAAATAACAATTAATACCTGTACTTTAAATTATTCGTCATAAATTGTAAAACTCCTTCTTTATCATGGGTTAATTAAGAATATTTAACCTTAATTTCCTATTATAAATATAATTCTTTATTAATAAATATTCTCCTGCATAATTTTTTGAATATTTATATTTTTTAAAGTATAATGCCTATTTTTAAGTCATTTTAGACTAAAGCCCACCATTTTTCGGGATCAATATCAATACCTGTCCATATTTTAAAAGAGTCTATTCCCTGGTATAAGAGCATACCCATTCCATTTAAATAATTTGCATTAGCCTCTTTTGCTGCTTTGATTAAAGTTGTTTCTTTAGGGTTATATACTAAATCAACTACTAGCATATTACTATGCATATATTCAGCATTTATTACCGGAGGAACATCAATATTAGGTTCCATACCACGAGGTGTAGTATCAATGAGTAAATCTACACTGCCTATATAGGACTTATAAGATTCAGAATCCAGACTTCCAGCATAGATACTTGTTAGTGGGTAATGTTCTTTCCATTCTGCAACTAGATTCTCTGCTTTATCAACAGTTCTATTTAAAAGATATAGCTCTGAGACACCTTCTTCAAGTAGAGCAACTCCAGTAGCCCGGGCTGCACCTCCAGCTCCTATTACCATAGCTGTTTTTCCTTTTATATCAAAATTACCATCTTCTTCAATCATTCTTATTAGACCTGTCACATCTGTATTATATCCTGTTAAGAGACCATTTTCGTTAACAATAGTGTTAACTGCACCTATTTTTTTAGCAACAGGATCAATCTTATCAAGAAGTGGTATTACATTCTCTTTATGTGGTATAGTAACATTTAATCCCTTAAAGTTAATGGCTTTAAATCCACTAATTGCATCAGCAAGTTTATCAGTTTCCACTGGGAAAGGGAGATAAATATAGTTTAAATTATGCTCGTCTATTGAATGGTTATGTAACAATGGAGAGATTGTATGTCCTAAAGGATATCCTATCAATCCCAATATTTTAGTATCAGCATTTATCATTTACAACACCTCAGGTATTTTTCTAACTGGAAAATTAAATTTCTTTCTTTATCATCAGTTTCTTTCTCTTTAAAACTATATATTTTATATCGTAATTATTTTATTGCTTATTAAATCTCTACTTTAACAACGAAAAATAATAAAACAATTGTAATAATCTGATTTCTTATAATTTAATTCTATCATATTATTATTCATATTACATAATCCAATATGACTAAAACCTTTTATTTACGACTATTTGACTATAATTATAAGGAAGTCTGCAACTTATCAGAAAGCTTACTTTCATCTGTAACTACAATCTTTCTTTTATATATCTTAACTATACCTTCATCTATAAATTGGTTAATTAACTTAGTAACAGTAACACGGGATGAACCCATTAGATTAGCTATCTCCTGATGAGTAAGAACTAAGTCAATAATTTTCCCACTTTTAACCTCTCGACCAAAATCCTCTATAAACCTTAATAATAGACTGGCTAATCTGCCTTCAGCATCTTCAAATACCAATTCCCTTATTTGACTGGTTAAAAGGCGTGTTTTCTTTGCCATAGCATTAATAATTTTTATAGCAACACTGGGCTGTTCCCTAATAATGTTTTCTAAGTCTTCAAAAGGTAGAATAACTAAACGGGCCTCATCAATAACCTCAGCAGTAATAGGGTGTTTATCCTGGTCAAACAAAGACATTTCACCTAAGATATCACCTTCCTGTATAATTGAAATAACCTTTTCTTTACCTGAAGGAGATAGCATTGTAAGCTTAACCCTTCCTTCAACTAGAATGTATAGATTCTCTGCATTATTATCTTCAAAAAAAATGACCTCTTCTTTATAATACCTTTTTTCAGAGGCCCTTTCACAAATCAATTTGACTTCATCCCATTCCATTTTTGAAAAAAGGACCAGTTCTTTTAGGCATTTCCTTGTCTCTTCCATCAGTTTCCTCCTCAGAATTTTCACCCACTTGACTTACTTAAACGTCTACTAGCTCCTACATTTCCCACATACACCATAAAACTTTATTCGATGATCCATTATATTAAAACTATACTCTTCTTCTAGATTATGCTCAAAGTCCTCTAGTACATTGTCATTAAACTCTATAATTCTACCACATTCTATACAAATAAGATGATGGTGGTGATGCCCTTCTAAGTTTAATTCATATCGTTTATATGTACTATCAAAATCAAGCCGGTGTGTAATATTTAACCTACACATTAATTCTAATGTGCGATAAACTGTAGCTAAACCAATATCAGGATTAATATTTCTTACTTTCTCATAAAGCTCTTCAGCACTGTAATGCTGATCAGAATTATTAATCAATACATCAAGGATATCTTTTCTCTGAGATGTAAGTTTATATTTATTTTCTCTAAATTTACCTGAAAACTTATTAAATAGTTTTTCTTTATCAATTTCAGCCATTCCCCAATCACCACCTATCAGATATTTTATGATTAATATATATATTTTAACAATAAATTGATTGTAAGTAAAGTATAAGTCAAAATAACTATAGATAAATGAAAAAAAACTCACAAAAGTCATTATTTACTATTGACTAATATAATTTAAGATTGTATAATATACTTATCAATAATTGTCGAAATATGTTATAAAAAGGAGGGTTTTGATGAAATCGACTGGTATTGTAAGGAAAATTGATGATTTAGGTAGAATGGTTATACCTATTGAATTAAGAAAAACAATGAACATAGACAAAAAAGACCCCATGGAAATATATGTTGATGAGGAAAAAATTATCCTTAAGAAATATGAGCCTGCATGTATCTTCTGTGGAAATGCTGATAATACAATAGAATTCGAAGGTAAAACTGTATGCAATGAATGTGCAGATAAAATTTCTGACAAATAAATTATACTACATTGATACATAAAATTAGCACCCAAAGTATTATGGGTGCTAATTTTTTTATTATTATATATTGATTTTATTGTTAAAGCAAAACAACATCTTTTGTATGTTTTAATCTAATATACACTAGACTTATCTAGAGAAAACATGGTCGCCTATTTCAGTTACAACAGGTCTACCTGAAATCCACTTTACATTAGTAGCAATTCTTGGATTGTAGAAAAATATAGCCCCATATGT
Organism: Halanaerobiales bacterium; assembly: GCA_016278415.1. Next base: position 10,573 of record JADQBV010000383.1, on the reverse strand, counting down.
TGGATCGTATCCTAGAAGCGCCGCTTTTGCAGCCTCTATGGAAGATTTCGTTGGATACAAATTAGCTTGTCCATCTAATATACAGCTAAATTGTCCCTTTTGTAATATAACCTCTCGGATACTATTAGGGAATTTACTATGTTTTACCCTGTTTAATACTACAGCTCCAACAGCAACTTTACCTTCAAAACTCTCTCCCCTGGCCTCACCATGTATAACATATGCTAATTGAATTATATCTTCCCGGGAGACATCCATTCTACTCTGTAGATTATCTTTAGGTAGAACATTTAATGTATCTTTACCAACGATACCATCTACCACTAGGTTAAACCTGCTCTGTAACAACTTAACAGCATATACTGTCCCAGGTCCAAAAAGACCATCTACTTCACTATTATATAAATTCATTTTTTTTAATTTCTCTTGTAATAAAGCTACATCGCCACCCTGATCCCCTTTACTCAGGACTCTCTCTCCTAAAATAAGGTTGTATGGATTATTTGCAGCATGAACTCCTGTTATAGATATTAGCAATAACAAAACAATTATTAATGGGAAAAGTTTATTCTTGTTCATAATTTCCCCTCCTCTTAAAAACTAGATTTTCCAATGATCTCATAAACTTAGTAGTAAATAACTCCTTATCACTCATAGGATCTACTAGAATAGTCCTAAAACCCATCCTGTTTCCTCCATATACATCAGTAAATATCTGATCTCCAACTACTGCTATTTCATTATCTTTAAGCTCCAGCATTTGTTGAGCTAGTTTAAAAGCCCGCTTAGCTGGTTTTATTGCCTGTCCAATAGCTGGTAGTGAAAGTTCTTCACTAAAGAACTTCACTCTTTTATCTGTACCATTAGAAACCAAACAGATCTTAAAACCATGATTCTCAATTTCAACAAACCAATCAGTAACTTCCTCTAAAACCGAATCCTCTGACCAGGGTACAATCGTATTATCAATATCACAAATCAAACCTTTAATACCCTCTTCTTTCAGCGAATTCAAATCAATAGTAAAAATATCCTGATAGTACTGATCTGGTTTTAAATTATTTAACATTATTCAGCACCTACCATTCTTATTATTAACAAAGTTTATATGTTTCATACCTTCCTACAATAACATATATTACCTTTTTTGTCCAGAAATCAAACGTTTTTATTTATAAGTATAGTTTAAAATCCTTATATATCAGTGTTATTCATTAAATTCTATATCTTTAGCTTTATTATATCATAAATAAAAATAATTTAAATGGTATTTTGGTAAATAAGTACTAGAACTAAATTAATCAAAATTGTTTCAATATTTTTAAAACAATTTTAGAATCATTGATAGCTTTTGTCTAATATACTTAATAATTCTATTGACAATAGTCGGTTATCATTATATTATAAGCTAATTTTTTTTAATTAATATATTTGAATAACTACAAAGACCCGGTTAATATATCAATAAAAACATATTAAAACCGGGTCTATCTCTATTTAAAATTATCTGTATTTTGTATGAATCTTATATATAATTTAATTACTATTAATATTAGTATTACGTATGTCTTTTGTATGGTAAATCTAAATTATAAATACTTATATTATTCTAAACTCTAATCATCAAATAATTTAGCCAGGTCTTCGACAGCCTTCTTCTCTATTCTTGAAACATAAGATCGTGAAATACCCAATATTTCTGCAACCTCTCGTTGTGTTAAGAGCTTTCCATCTATCAAGCCATAGCGAAGTTGTATGACTCTCCTCTCTCTTTCAGAAAGGTCTTCAATTTTATTATAGAGTTTCTCCTCATTCAAAACCTGTTCAACCTTATTAATAACAGAGTCTTCCTGGGACTCTAAAATATCCAATAGAGTTATCTCATTTCCCTCTGTATCTGATCCGATAGACTGTTGTAACATTGTTTCGTTATTTAACTTTTTAGTTGATCTAAGGTGCATTAGTATTTCATTTTCAATACAACGAGCAGCATAAGTTGCTAATTTAGTTCTTTTACTTTTATCATAAGTATTGATACCTTTTATAAGTCCTATAGTACCTATTGAAATTAAATCTTCATTATCTGTATGAACTGAATCATATTTCTTTACAATGTGGGCAACTAGGCGCAGATTCCTTTCAATCAAAACATTGCGAGCTTCTTCATTACCCTGTTTCATTTTTTCCAGGTATTCTTTTTCCTTCTCTGAACTTAGTGGCTCTGGAAAAACCTTGCCATTCCTGATGTACGATACTAAAAGTAAATATCCCTTTAAAAAGCCAACTAAAATTGATAACAAAAAAGATCCCCCCCTAAAAAAGGCTCTAAACTATTATATGAGGTGAATCTTTAAAATGTGCTATATTTTTTATTTATTTTTAGAAGTAGTTTATAATATATGATTAAATAATAATAGTATTACAAGCCCTCCACTGCTTTCCGGAACTTTTACACTCAGTGTAAGCCAATTATATTTCTGTAGCGACTTTTTACTTTTTGTGGAGACAGGACGTCGGGAACAAAAAGTTCAACAGTAAACGAAGACAGGATGTCGGAGTGAACGACAAGAGAAAGAAACATAATTGGCTGGAACGGAAAAAGGGAATTCCTATAGTATTTAATCATAATATATAGTAAGTGGTATTCTTTCTTGTAAATCCTCTAAAATAGCTATCACATCAGGCTTTGTACCCTCAGTAACATCAAGAAACAGTGTTCCTTCCTTTACATGATCTACTGTAACTAAAGCAAGCCCCCCATATGATTTAAATATCATATCCAGGAAGACAATTTCCTCTCGAGGAATCTTTATTTTTAATCTAATAGTCTCTTGAACAGGAATACTCTTATCTGTAACGTTCATATCATTATCAAGATCATTAGTAGCACTCATTTTTTTATCACTCATTTCCTTCTTTCTCCCTTCTTACTAGATAGTAAGGTTTTACAACTCTATCAACTGGTATCTTGATTAGTTCCTTGGGATGAGGTGCATCATCAACAAAATCCCCATTATGATTTATAATATATTCTAGTTTAACTTCAAATGTATCAGTATCCGGCCCCATAAACTCCAGGGTATTTCCTTTAAAAAATTTATGTCTAACTTCAACAACAGCGTGGCCAATATATTTATCTTCTTTATTCTCAGCTGTCAATTGTTTATAGGCTAATACTTCCTCTGGATCATCTTCAAATGGTATAAAATCCCTTACTACTCCCATAAAGTCATATTCCCTCTGATATGCTGAGGAATCATAATTATGATCTTCTGTACCAGGGGGAGCAAGAAAGAAGCCTGTAATATAATCTCGATGGCTAACCTTTCTTAATTCTTCTAACCACTCTGGTTTAAATTGGTGATTTTCCGGATCATCGTAATATGAATCTATAGCTTTCCTATAGACAGAGGTAACTGTAGAGACATAGTGTAGACTTTTCATCCTACCTTCTATCTTAAGACTTGTAACTCCAGACTCAATAATATCAGGGATATATTCTATCAAACAAAGATCTTTTGAATTCATTATATATGTACCCTGATCATCTTCATATATAGGATAATATTCACCAGGTCTCTGTTCTTCCACAAGGTGATACTTCCAACGGCAGGAATGAGCACATTTACCCCGATTAGCATCACGTCCGGTCATATAACTACTGAGTAAGCACCTTCCTGAATATGAAATACACATTGAACCATGTATAAACATCTCTAGTTCTATATCAGTCTTTCCCTTAATATCAATTATCTCATTCCTGGATAATTCCCTAGCAAGGATAACCCGTTCTACACCTTGCTGTTTCCAGAAACGAATACTGGCCCAGTTAACGGCATTGGCCTGAGTACTTAAATGTATAGGTACATCTATCCCCTCTTCCTGCAAGATACTGATAATACCTGGGTCTGATACAATCAAAGAATCCACACCAAGATCCGCCAATTGATGTAAGTACTCCGATATCCCCTCTAATTCCTCATTATGAGGAATCATATTAACTGTAATATATATCTTAGCATTACGATCATGTACAAATTTTACTGCTTCCTCAAGTTCCTCTAATGTAAAATTATCAGCACCCTCACGAAGACCATAACTATGTCCACCACAATAAACGGCATCAGCCCCATAAAGAATAGCAAGCTTCAGTTTCTCTAAATTCCCTGCTGGCGCTAATAATTCGACTTTATTTGAATTATTATTTTCCATTTCATTAACTTTATTAACCATAAAAGGATCTTCACCTCCAAACGTTATATTTTTCATACTGGATTATTTACATAACCGTTATTAATATACCTAGACATTTTGCTATTTACCTGAAGGAATTTAAAAAGCCTCCAGTAACGGCCTGAGTGCAAGAAGCCGGTTAGCAAAATCTTGTCTGAGCGAAGCGAGTTTAATTTTGTTGCTTCTTAAATGAAGGAGTTACTGGGGTTTAGACTTTTTCATGAATGAAGTAATAGCAAAATTGTCGGACAACATTTCTTTAAATTCGAGATAATTTACTTCCTAATACTCAGTGCCAGCCCATCCCCTATTCTTAATATACTGGTATCAAGCAAGGGATGTCCTTTAACCAGATCAATATATTCCTTTAGTGTATTAACTATAGCCCTGCGTTTCCGTTTAATAGGGGCTTCTTGTTCTACATATCCATGATATAGTATATTGTCTGCAATTATAATACCACCCTCTGGAAGTAATTCCATGACCATCTCTAGGTAATTTAAGTATTGACTTTTAGCTGCATCTATAAATACAAAATCAAATTCCCTTCTTAAGTAAGGGATTATCTCCAGGGCATCTCCCATTTTTTGATTTATCTGTTGGTCGAGACCTATATTTTTAAAATTTCTAGCAGCTTGACGGTACATCTCTTCTTTGATCTCAATTGTTACTATCTCTGTATTTTTATCAGCTGCTCGGGCCATCCAGATAGTGGAATAGCCAATAGCTGTACCTATTTCTAATATTCTTCTCGGTTTACTGGCTTTAACCATAACACTAAGAAAATTACCTACCTCAGGCTTGACTATAGGTATATATGCATCTTCAGCTTCTTTCTCCAGACGAAGTAATAACTCGTCCCTTTCTGGCGAGAATATATTGCTATCATTCATTAGTTATCCCTCATCTCATTCTGTAACTTAAGATGTTCCTGATATGAACGAGTAAATACATGACTACCATCTTTCCTGGCAAAATAGAATAGAAAATCTACATCAGCTGGATTTAGGGCAGCTTCAATAGAATTAGCACCTGGATTTGAAATCGGTCCAGGTGGTAATCCTGGATATACATAGGTATTGTATGGTGAATCAATTGTCAGATCACTGTACAAGACCCTCTCTTTCCTATCATCCATAATATATTGAATAGTAGCATCTATCTGTAAAAGCATATTGCTTTTAAGTCTGTTATATATGACAGCTGCAACCAGAGCTTTCTCTTCATCCAGCCTGGCTTCTTCTTCTATTAATGAGGCAATTGTCATAATTTCATGTGTAGTAAATTGACTTGCAATTTTAGAAAACGACTCTTCCTTTACAACATTAGTGGTTTTCTTGTTGTCATCCTCGTTAGTATAATTTTGACTATCTGAACCTGAAGCACTAGAAATTTGATTTAACTTATTCAACCAACCTTTTTCGTAAACAGAAAGCATAACATCAAAGATCTGTTTAGGATTATATTCTTGAGGTATAACATAGGTATCAGGATATAAGTATCCTTCAAGTGCATATTTAATATCCTCAGTAGAGATATTAAGGTAATCTCGTCCTAAATCCTGGCGAGCATAATTCAAATATTCTTCTTCTGTATATGAGGTCAATACAGATAATCGCCTAGCAATCTCTTCTACTGTAAAACCCTCAGGAATAGTGTATCTAAAGGTAGCTATTCGACCATCAACTAATAAATCAATAATCTCTTCCATATCATAGCTAGGATTAATATTATATATTCCTGCTTTTAGACTATTTTCATATCCCTTAATACTTACCAATACACTAAAAAGCTTTTTTGATCTAATTAAATTATTATTATATAATTTCCTGGCAATCTGACCTCCAGATGAACCACTTTCAATTATAACCGAAACACTATTTTCTGCCTCTCTGTCAACTGGTCCTATAAGATACAAGATTCTCAAGGATATTGTTAATACAATTATAAGTATAAAGATGATTTTTCCAGCTCTACGCACTTTAAATTCCCCTTGGTATAATATTTGTAAATAACTTATTTTAATCTATTATACCAGAGCTTATAGAATCATGCAATTTCCTCTAACAAAGTACCATCCTTTATATGTATATTTGCCCTATCTATAACGGTGATTACAACAACCTTATTCAACCTTACCTCTATAATAACAGCAATATCATGTTCCTGATCTATAATAGCGATTTCTTCACCAGAATCATTATAAATCAAGACTTTATAATCAAGTTCTTGTATAACATCAAGGACTACCTGTCTGTCTATACCCCGTTCTTCCATTCTTTCTAAAGCATGTGTTGTACTCTCTATACGAAAATTATTATTTGTAATTGTTATTTTTCCTAGTAACATAAAAATAAGCCTCCCTCAATCTTTCTTTACTAACAGTATTTCCATCATAAAACAATGATATACTGTCAATAATTGAGAGAAGCTTTAATGCAAGAAGTGGCTTATTGTTCTATAGCTAGATAACCCTCTTTAACTTTTTCAAACTCGGCTTCATCTTCCACAACACTTAATATCTCTTCCTCCTCACCACTTTGAACTATTTTTAAAACAAATGCCTCTGCATCATCGTCATCTACCATATCCTCTGGAACTAGAATAAGATATCTATTGTCATCAAGCTCTAATTCTTCTTCTATAACATATTTATCTTCAGTTCCCTCATCATCCCTAATTATCAAAACACCCTCATCTTCATCAACCCAAAAAGTTCCCTCATTTGCCATTATTAATTTCCTCCTTTTTTGATTTAGCATCTAAGTAACTCTGTAATATAATAGCAGCAGCTAACTGATCAATAACATTCTTCCTTTTCTTTCTACTCATATCTGCTTCAAGTAAAATTCCTTCTGCCTGACGTGTAGTTAAACGCTCGTCCCATAATACTATGGGTATTTCCACTCTTTTTTTTAGGAAATTTACAAATTCATTTGTCTTTTCAGCCCTTTTCCCAAGTGTACCATTCATGTTTTTAGGCAGGCCTACTACTATCTCATTAATAGTATATTCCTCTATGTAGTCTTTTAATTCTTGAAAATCATCAGTTAAATTTTTCCTCCTAATTAAACCCTTACTCTGAGCAGTCCACCCCATTTTGTCACTTATGGCAATTCCAATAGTCTTATCTCCATAATCTAACCCCATACTTCGCAAAAAATAAACCTCCAATTAATCTCTTAGATTAAATACTTTAATACTCTCAGGCTCCTTTACAACAACTTTGATTGCAAACCCCATATTAGGCAATCTTGTACTCTGGCTATTTATAGTGAAATTATCAATATCCCCATTCTCTTCCAGAAGGCTCTGTGCTTCCTCCAAGTCAAGTCCAGAAAGTTGTTTAACAAGGTTTTCTGAGTCAATAGCTGATATTACAGGGGCATTAACCCCTATTAATATATTATACATACTATTACCTTTTTCTTCAAGCTTAAGAGATTCAATATTTATGCCAGAACTCATTAATTGTACATTAGATGGGAGTTGATTTTTAAATAATACAGTAACTAATCTATCTATCTCATTATTCCTTAATAAGTATCCCTTTGCAGTAAGGCTACCTTCAACCTTGAGTGTATCAGTTCTTTCTCCTACACTATGGTTAAATTTGTAAGTAGGTTTTGAATAAGTAATCTTATCTTCAATTATTCTAAAAGTACCACCTAATTCTTGATAAATTTTTGTGATTAATTTGGATTTTAATTTTTCTTCTAGTACAGCTTTGGCTCTTTCTATGTCTTCTTCAGTTACTAGAGGTACTCGTTTGTCTACACCACCCAGACTCGGTTCAGGATTTATAACATATACATTATCCAGAGGATTTTCCAGGTTTTTTATTCGTCCAATACCAATATTCCCTGTACTACCTGCTGTTAATGCCTCTATCTCTACTTCTGCTTGGCCGGCTTTCATACCAACTGGCACATCCATTAGATAATCAACCTCTAATTTTGGCACTATTAAATCCCTTATTGTCTTGAATTTAATATTGTTCTCAGTCTTTATTATTGTTCCCGCAGGTATTTTTAAGTCATCTTGTCTTTCATTAATAAATTTAACAATCCCCCGTGCCCTGGTATCACCAATTAATCTTGTTCCAGATGTGGCTATTTCTTCTTGACCGCTAATCTCTACCTCAGTTTCATGTAAAGGTAAAATATTATTGTCCCAGTCTATCTGTTTTGCATCTATAGAGGCAGCTATTGTCATTTGATGTCTGGCTGTTTTTGTAAGCGGTTCAACCTGGATAGTTGCGGTTGGATATAAGAAATAAAAATAAGCCATAGCAATAATTAATAATATCAATGATAAACTGAAGAAACCAGTGAAAAATCTCCTGCTACTACTTAGCTTACCTTTATTACTATTTGCTTTATATCCAGAATTTACTAGCTTTTCGTTTTTTTTATCAAAATCTTTCCCACCATTAGTATACACTTTATTAAATTTTCTAGTATCTTCACCATTATCATCTTCACTACCAACAGCGATACTGTTTTTTAATTCTATGCTATCATCTTTTAACTGTGTAGTGTCATTAATATTTTTCTTTGCTCTTTTTTGATTGATAATGCTTTTTTTATCATCAATATTTTCTTCTCTGACAAAATTATTAGACTTCTTAGGAAGATTCATTTCCAATGCATTCAAATCTTGATACAAAAGAAAGCCTTCCCTAGCAACCTTTTCGACTACCAGAGAATCCGGACAAATAAAGACTAAGTCCTTTCTATATCTTTTAATAGAATTCCTTAAAAGCTTCAGATTGACTGAACTATTTAATATTAATTGACTATTCTTTATTACTAAAGCCAATTTTACTGCAGTTGTATTTTTAATAATTTCTATTAAGTCTTTTATACCTGATTGATGATCAATATAAAAAACCCTATAACCCCTGACTTTCAAGATTAATCATTCTCCTCTCATCACTAACAGTTTTTGCCCCACAATAGGCCAGTGCCCTGGGGGTAGTATATTCAACTCCTTGAAGGAGTTTATTTAAATCAACTATACCCTTAATATCTTCTCCTTTTAAGATATCAATAACAGGTTTTTGCCCAAATGGTAATTTATCAGATAAATTTAACTCTTTAAATCCACTTATTAGTCCCTTCATACCACTACCACCACCACAAAAATAGATTTGTTTAGGGAGTAACTCTCCTTGTGCTAATTCTAACAATGATAATTCAATACCCTGATAAACAATCTGTAAATCTGCTTTAATTAATTTATCAAACAAACTAAAATGTTCTACTTTCTTACCTTGTGAATACTCTAATTTCAGTTTTTCTGCCTCTTTTAATGTAATATTTAGATTAGAAGCTATAGTACGGGTAAATGCCCTACCTCCCATAGCAAACATACGAGTTCCTTCAATACCACCATTTCTAATCAGAGCAATATCCGTTGTCCCACCACCTATATCTATTATGATAGCTCCAAATTCATATGATTCATTATTCATAATCCCTTCAGCAATTGCCAGTGGCTCCGGGATGGCAAAATCTAATTCACAATCTAATTCGTTAGCTATTGTTCTTAAGGCACCTAATTGCACAAGTGGTACAAATGTATAAAATATTGTTATATTTATATTCTTGCCCTGAAATTGGTAAGGATTATTGACCTTATACCCATCTACCTTAATTTCCACAATAGTATATTTTATTAATTCCAATTGCACATCCTCAATACCTGTTTCCATTTCAGCCATCTTAACTGCTTTCTTGTATGCCCTGGTCTCACCCTTTTTAATTAACTCATTTAATTCCCTTTTATCAATCTTTTTATTGGGTTTGTCCCTGGAAATATCCAAAGAAAGGAGTACTCCTTTGACAAATTCACCAGCAATACCAGAAACCAAATGATTTGCTTTATGGGGAGTATACTCTTTTATTTCAAGCAGGGCCTCTTTGGTCTTATCGATAACACCTGCAATATTAGTAATAGCACCACCATCCATATTTCCATAATCCTGTTTAATTCTACTAAATCCAATAATTGTTCTTTCATTATAATTATATTCAACTAAAGCTACTTTCAAATATTCTGTTCCAATATCAAGAACAAGCCTATAACGAAAATAATCCTCTTGTTTATTAAAAAATTTATCAAAAAATCCCATGACAGTCCCCCCCAATTTTACTAACTATTCCTTAGTACATAATATATTATTTACAAATATTTAAATTTTTATTAAAGTTTTTAGTAAAATATACTAAAAACTTCTTATCATACTTCTTAAATCAATGCTTCACACTTTATTATGCTAGTATTTACAGATATTAATCGAAGGAACATTAAAAGTGTTCCAGTTTCGACTGAAAGA
>JADQBV010000046.1 GCA_016278415.1 Halanaerobiales bacterium | reverse complement strand
AAAGACATAAATATTACAATAATGACTACAGGATTCGGCTCAGGACATCATACTACTGCTAGAGCTATAAAAGAACATTTAAGTGACTATAACAGTAATCTTAAAATTGAAATTGTGGATATATTAGAAATAATGCATCCTAAATTTAGTAGCCTTGTCTATAAAAGTTATGAACTACTTATTAAAAGTAATCATAATCTGTATAACTTTCTTTACAGAAATAAAATAGAAAAAGGGGATTCTATATTAGATGATGTGATAGCAAAACTGTATCTTTCAAAAATTGAAAAATACATGGAAAGTGTTAAACCCGGAATGATAATTTCAACCTTTCCACTCTGTTCAGCCCTGGTATCTCAATATAAAAAAAAAAATAATAGTCCATTACGACTTATTACCTGTATAACAGATATAGTAGATAATAGTGAGTGGATTTATTCAGAAACAGATAAATACCTGGTGGCTTCTGAAAATACAAAAGAAAATTTAATTATGCGTGGAGTTAATAGAGATAAAATAAATGTTACAGGAATACCGGTAAGGGAAGATTTTTTTATATCCAGTTATAATTTCATGAGCAATATGCAGATAAAATCAGATGATTTTGTAATACTGATGATGGGGGGCGGATTTGGCCTGCTTCCTGGAGAAAAGAGTCTTTATAAATGGTTAAATTCATTACAGGGAGTTAAAACGATAATTTTAACTGCTAATAATCAGAAACTATATCGATTGCTTTCAAAAGAAAAGTTAGATAACATTGTAGTTATGGATTACACAGATAGGGTTGCTGCGTTGATGAAAATGTCAGATATATTGATTACTAAAGCCGGGGGAGTAACTATGTTTGAAGCAATTATTTCTGAATTACCTCTTATTGCCTTTCAACCCAGGTTGGGGCAGGAAAGAGAGAATGTTAAATTCATTGAGGAAAATAAAATAGGGAAGATAGTTGAAGATTTAGGGCAGTTAAAGCAGCAACTTTTACGAATGATAACTAAACCATATTATAGAGCAGTTATGCGTAAGAACATAAAAATGATTAAAAACAAATTAGATCCAGGCTATTTAATTTACTCCATTATGGAAATTTACCAAAACGATCATCTATGTGAAAATTTAAATTTACTTTAGAATATATAGGAAAAAACAGTTCTAAATTATTTAAAAGGTGGAGCAAAATGATAACTTTTTTGATAACAATTGTGATACTTTTTTTAGCATATAATCTTATTCCAAACATTTATTACAGAAATTTTTTGGCTAAGGTTATTAAAAAAATTAATACCAGAGAGAAAGAGATTGCTTTGACATTTGATGATGGTCCAGATAAAAGATATACCCCTGAATTACTTGATTTATTAAAAAAATATAAGATAAAATCCACTTTCTTTATGGTAGCTGATAAAGCCCGGGAGAACAAAAGTATAGTGGAAAGAACAGCTGCTGAAGGACATGCTATTGGACTGCATTCTCGGCATCATAGGAGTGCCTGGCTGAGCTTTCCTTGGCAGCTCAGGGATGATTTTAATAATTCTCTGGAAATATTTAAAAAACTCAATCTGGAAATTAGATATTACCGTCCACCCTGGGGTACTTTTAATATATTTACTTATTATTTTGCCTTTAAAAATAATTTAAAAACTATTTTATGGTCACTAAATACGAAAGACTGGAGTAGTAGAGTTACAGTTGAAGAAATAACGGAAAATATTATTAATAATATTGAAGTTGGAGATATCATTTTATTTCATGATAGTTATGCAGCAGGCACTCCAGCCAGAGCCTTATTGGTATTAGACAAAGTTATTCCCCTTCTATTGGAAAAAGGATATAGTTTTGTGAGACTTCCGGAAGTAGGTGATCAGGAATGAGAGGATTCTTAAGATGCTTGTTTAAGTTCTTTGAAAAAACTATAGTTAAACTGAATAGATGGAAGTATATACCCGGTTCAGAATTAAAATTGTTCTATCTTGTGCCTCACCGTTATCAGGGTGATTCAATAGAAATTTCTGAGGATACTGTTATAGAGCAAGGTGACCTGGTTGCAGAATTGCATATAGATAATTTAAAGATGGTGGAAGTTGATAATGATCTTAAACAGATACTACCCTTATTTAGAAAAGAACTTGAAGCACTTGCCAGGGTTGTTAATAAAAATGAAAGATTTAAGGAAATAAAAGCTATTCATACCACCACAGTTCTTTATCCCATAGCCAGGAGAGAAGGGTTTACAGTGATCAATCTTGAAAATGGTCTGAAAATATATTTACTCAGATTCTGGGAAAATTTCCTGCGGATAGTTTTCAGGAAAAATAAATTAGGGAAAAAAGTAAATAAATTTCCAGTTCCTAAAGAATGCTGGCTGTTACGAAAACAGCTTAATAAGCTTTCTAAAGGAGGAGATTTTTAATTGAAGAAAATAACAAATAATCTGGTTTTATTCATAATTTTTATTGGAACATTCTATCTTATTTTTTCAGACCGGAGTTTAATGAAATTGCCTTATCTATTCAATAATACAAATAAATTACCACTATTTATAGCTATAGTTTTTATGCTATTCTACTGGTTAATAAATACCCTGATATTAAAAGAAATTGCCGCTACGGTCAATGTAGGATATTCATTTTTAAGTGGGGTTAAATATACACTGATTGGCCAGTATTTCAGTGCAATTACACCCCTGGCAAGTGGTGGTCAACCTGCCCAGGTCTACTATATGGCAAAAGATAATATCCCTGTAGGTAAATCCACTTCAATACTGATTATTAAATTTATTATTTATCAGGTAGTAGTTGCCATTTATTCTCTATTAATGTTTTTCTATAAAGCCGGTTTTATATATGAAAATATTAAACTTTCATTACCATTTGTTCTAATAGGTCTAATTGCTAATTTCATCGGTCTGATTATTTTAATAGTTATTTCATTTAACTCAAGTTTAATCAGAAAAATAATAAATTTTTGTTTAGATATAATCTGTAAATTTAACTTGATTGATGATAGAGAAATAATTACAAATAAAATAGAAAACTTTCTTGAAGATTACAGTAATTGTATTACTGATATAAGAGAGAGTAAAACGATGACCGGTAAAGTACTTTTTTTAACCACTCTACAGTTAACATTTTATTTTGGAATAAGCTATTATATTATTCAGGCAATGGGAATGGGTCAAGCTTCATTTGTTGAACTTTTAGCTGTACAGTCATTACTTTATGTTGCAGTTTCTTTTATACCTACTCCTGGGGCAGCAGGTGCATCTGAAGGGGGATTTTATTTATTTTTTAATATTTATTTCGCCAGTTCAACTATTATGTATGGTGTTTTACTATGGAGATTTATAAGTTATTATTTGGGATTGATTCTGGGGGGAATGCTGGTACTATATTTAAAATTTAAAAATAAATCTTGAATTTATCTTTAGAAGACAGGAACTCAAATGAAAATAGAACCTTTAAAAC
>JADQBV010000421.1 GCA_016278415.1 Halanaerobiales bacterium | reverse complement strand
TATAATATATTACGGTATTTTCCTATTATTACCACGGTTGATATTGCTTGCAATGCTTATGCTTTTATGATAATATATAACTAACTTAAGAGTTGGTTCTACCGTGTTCGTGATGGTTAGTAATGTTTTGACCAACACCAAGACATAGGGAGCCTGGACTCTGTCTGCAGCGCATATGCCTTTTACAGGACATGTAACCCAGATAGGAGGGCACCCACCTAGAAGATAGGGATCAAAATGAAATAATCACACGGCATGGTGGAACGATACATAAAGTATCAATAGCGATACTTTAATTATAGATAATTAATAACTTTGGACTAATTATCTTTTTGAACAGCAAACTAACCCGATGGGTTAGTTTTTTTTAAATCTTTAATATTATATACCCAATATTAGCAGATGAATTTATCGCATATAGCTTGGTTAGCCATGACGGTTTCGATGACCTAATTTCTAAATTATCTATGCGTAATAAAAAAGAAAATTTAGAAGCACTTCATTCGCGAAAAAAAGCTAAACCCCAGCTCATCTTCCAGATTATGAATAACAAAATGAACTCACTTCGCTATGCTACTTGTTTCGACGGCCTCGATGGGCCTAGTGCTGGCCCGACTATGCGTATAAAATGAAGGGGCAGTAAGACAGAATTTTGTTAACCATTCATAGTCTTCCATGCGGTGCTGGAGCTTTTTGACGCAAGTCGATTCGCTAATACTGGCCTCAACATTGCGTTTAAGATAGAAGAGGGCAGTGAAATGTTCATTCAGCGAATGGCTAACCAGATTTCAATTATAGATAGCAATAACTGTGAAGTTTGAGTTATATATGCTAAATAATTATAAATTTAAGGTGATATGATGGGAAAAAAAGAAGAATTGAGACAGAAATACATAGATATTCGCAGTAGATTTAAAGAAGACCAGGTGTTAAACACCAGTGGTATGATTAAAGATAGATTTTTCTCATTGGATATTGTCAAGACTGGCAAAAATTTTTTGTTATATCATTCAATTAAAAATGAGATAGTAACATTTGAAATAATAAATCATCTTTTAATTAGAGGTAAGAATGTTTATTTGCCTTATGTTAGTAAAGATAAAACTGAGCTAAAAATAGGACAAATATACAATGAAGATGACCTTCAGTTGGGGACCTATGGAATCAAGGAACCAAAAGCTAGGAATGATATTCCTGTTTCGATTATGGATGTTATAGTGGTTCCTGCATTAATATATGCATTAGATGGTTTCCGGCTTGGTTATGGTGGAGGCTACTATGATAGGCTGTTAACGAGAGTGTTAGACAATACAGTTACTATTGGTTTAGCATATGATTCTCTCTTGCATGATAGATTACCTATAGATAGTTTTGATATACCTGTTAAGATTGTCATTACCGAAAAACAAACATTGTACATAGGGGGTGGAGAAAATCAATCTATTTGAACATAGTAGAGAAGGAAATAATGTGGATAAACCTCTAGCATATAGGATGAGACCACTTAGTCTTGATGATGTCATTGGACAGGAAGATATTATTGGGGAAGGCAAGTTACTGCATAGGGCTATAAAGGTAGATAGAATACAATCATTAATTTTTTACGGCCCGCCTGGTACTGGAAAAACAAGCTTAGCTCAGGTTATTGCTAGACAGACAGAATCTGGTTTTATTAAATTAAACGCTGTAACTTCGGGAGTAAAAGACATACGTCAGGTAATTGAGACAGCCAAAAATAATTTAAACTTACATAACAATAAAACAATATTATTTATAGATGAAATACATCGCTTTAATAAATCACAACAAGACGCACTTCTGCCAGCGGTTGAAGAAGGAATTGTAATAATGATTGGTGCAACTACTGAAAATCCATATTTTGAGGTTAATTCTCCATTGCTCTCTCGCTCGCGGATTTTTAGACTAAATCCATTATCAGAAGATGATATAATAGAAATCTTAAATAGGGCTTTAAATAATAAGGATAGAGGTCTAGGAGAGTATAATGTTAGTATAACAAATAAAGAATTTAAAATTATAGCTCGTTTATCAGAAGGTGACGCCAGAACAGCTCTGAATGCCTTAGAACTAGCTGTTTTAACTACACCTGCTGATAAAGATGGAAAAATATATATAAATGAAGAGATCATTGCAGAATCTTTGCAAAAAAAAGTGCTGAATTATGATAAGGGTGGAGATAACCATTATGATACTATCTCTGCTTTTATTAAGAGTATGCGTGGTTCTGATCCTGATGCCTCATTATTTTGGTTGGCTAAAATGTTGGAAGCAGGTGAAGATCCTAAATTTATTGTCAGAAGGGTTATAGTACACGCTGCAGAAGATGTTGGTTTAGCTGATCCGATGGCATTGCAAGTTGCAACTGCAGCTGCTAAAGCAGTTGAATTTGTGGGTATGCCTGAAGCACAAATCCCACTAGCTGAGGCTGTTTTATATATTGCAACTGCCCCTAAAAGCAATTCGGTTGTAAGTGGAATTGGATCCGCTATGGATTTTGTAAGAAATAATAATACAGGTACAGTACCTATGCATCTTCGTGATGCCCATTATAAAGGAGCAAAAGACTTAGGTCATGGTCAAGGATATAAATATCCGCATAGTTATCCAGGTAATTATGTTAAACAGAATTATCTTCCAGAAGGACTTGAAGATTTAAAGTTTTACAATGCAGGTAAAGAAGGTCGGGAAGGGCGTATGGCTGATCACTTGGAACAGTTAAAGAAAAAAAGTCAGTAGGTTAATATAAAGTTCGTTTTTTGGAGGGTTGATTAATGGAAGATGCTTTTTATACACCTGCTACCAGTATACAAATACAAAATAAAGTTAAGGATAGTAAATTCTATGGGAGTATTAGTAAAGCTGACACTGAAAAAGAAGTGCAAGAGTTTATAGGTAGAATAAAAGATATGTATCCTGATGCTTCACATAATGTATCTGCCTATGTACTTGGTTCCGGAGATAGGTCTTTAAAATATTCTGACGATGATGGAGAACCGGCTGGATCTTCCGGTCCACCTGTTCTAAAGGCTATTGAAGGTGAAGGCCTTAGTAATGCTGTAATAGTAGTTACAAGATATTTTGGAGGAACTAAACTTGGTATAGGTGGTTTAATCAGGGCGTATGGTGAAACGGCTCGCTTGGTAATTGCTGAAGCGGGTAAATTAAAGCTTAGTTTATATTATGAAATCAAAATTAATATTGGGTACAAATTACTCGGAACAGTCATGGGACAAATAGAGGCTTTTAATGCTGAAATGCTGGATACATCTTATATGAATGAAAAAGTTAGTATTATTATATTAATAAAACCAGGAAAAAGCGAAAAACTACATAATGTATTAGTAGAAAAGACAAGTAACAAAATTAATTATAAAGAGATTGGATATAAATATAAATAATTCGTTGACAAGATTTTTTAAGTATGGTACAATACTGATGTAAAGTTGATGAAA
>JADQBV010000119.1 GCA_016278415.1 Halanaerobiales bacterium | reverse complement strand
TAAGTTTATTAAGCTCTGATTTTGCATAATCAGTTAAATCATAAACCCTATGATAATTCATCAATTCAAAGACCTTAGGAATCTTCACTCCTTGAGGACAAGGCAGACAGTATTCACAACCAGTACAATATAACTCTGCCATTTTTTTATTTTCTTCTAACATTGCTTTGACATCTGCTAACTCTTTTTCACTTAAAGGATTTGGATTTGAAGCAATTTTAACATTTTGTCTAACCATCTCTATATTTTCCATTCCAGAGAGGGCTATATTTATGTTAGGGTTGGAAAATACAAATCTCAATGCAGTTTCCACTGTACTTCTGGAACCCTCCATCAAATTATTTAAATGAGTTGATGGGGCTCCTAATCTACCTCCACCAATTGGTCCCATAACTACAACACCCATGCCTTTTTCCTGGGCATGTGCAATTGCTTCCTCGTTACTCCTATCAAGTAAATTATATTGAACCAACATAGTTTCAAAATGACCTGTATCTATTATCTTAGAGAGATTTTCTGGGTCATCGTGGAATGAAAATGACATATGTTTTATTAAGCCTTCCTCTTTAGCCTTAAAAGCAGCACTCAATGGTCCGTTAGGAACATCTATACTATTTTCATAGGCCTCCCAACCAATACCCCACATATGATAAAAATCAATATGACTAGTATCTAAATTCTTTAATGAATTTTCTAGCCTTTTTCTCCAATCTGCTCCTGACTTATTCTCAATTGGATTTTTAGTAGATAGATAAACCTTATCTCTCCAACCTTTAAGAGCCTTACCAACGGCAATTTCACTTTTCTTTTCACAATAATAGGGTGCTGTATCTATATAATTAACACCTAGTTTAAAAGCCTCATGAATCATCTCCACTGCTTTGTCATAATCAACATCTTTCTTTCCATCGATGTCTACCATTGGTAATCTCATAGCACCAAAACCTAATTTTGATACTTCAATTCCTGTGTTTCCAAATTCTGTATACTGCATCTAAATATCTCCTCCATTTTTTTAATTATATTTATTAATAATATTTCATATCTACATTAGTTGATGTAAAATCTTTATCATTTTGGGTTCATCCCCAAATTATTTGTAGAAAACATCCACTTAGATACCTAATATTCTAAATTAATATCATTTCGTAATTTAAAAGTAAATTTAGCTCTAGCACTTCATTCTTGAGTTGTATTAATTGCCATTACTCGTATTAAACAATTTGGCATACTCTGATAATAAATTAGCTGTTTCACTACCTTCAACTATCCTAAATCCATCATAATCAGGATATAAGCCATCTTCATCAGCACCACTACCTGTATCAATACCCGTTAAAAGCCAAAACATACTACCGGTACCACCGTTTTCATAAACAACATCATTCCACATAGCATAGACATAATTTCTATCAACTGGTGCATTTACACTAACTCCATACTCTTCTAAAATAACAGGTTTACCAACCTCTTTGGCTATCTTCAAATGAGTCTTAATCCATTCTATACCGGAATTAAGAATATCATCCTTCCAACCCCATTTTTCAGGATAAAGATGGTATGTACCATAATCAATAGTAGGAATTTTAATAATCCTCTCCCAGTCAACACCTTCATTTCCCCCATAACCATAGCGTGAGGAATTTCTATTTAAGAAACCCTCGTCACCTGTAGCCACCAGATGTTTAGAATCAATGCTCTTAATATATTTACTCATTTGACTTATCCATGTAATCAATTTATCTCCACTTTTGTCTGAGCTAAACCTTGGTTCATTAGCTAATTCCCAGGCCATAATAGTAGGGTCATCTTTATATTTAACAGAAGTCAATGTATTAGTCCTATTTATAAGATAATTAATATAATCTTTATATAACTGCTTTATCTCTTCATTTTTATAAAAATCATCATGCTCCCGAGCTCCATCAACCCACTTAACATATTGATTCATTCCACCAAATTCATCCCAATTATTAGTAAGTACAATAACAAGTTTTATACCATGGTCACCGGCCTTCTTAATAGCATAATCAAGTTTTTTGAAACCACTTTCATCATATATACCTGGTTCTACCTGCATAAGATGCCCGTCATGTATATTATTAACACCATCTATAAAACCCCAAATACGTATAACTTTAAGACCCATTTTAACTGCATCTTCAATCACATCATCAATCATTTCTCTGTCTTTATAATGAAAATAATAATTATTAGTTCCTAAAAAACGAAATTCCTCTCCATCAAGCATTAATTTTTCACCCTGGCGATAGACAAAACCCTCAATAAAATTAATATCACCATTAGTATCTGTATCACTAGCATTTAAATCATTAGTATTTACACTTGCAGCGACCACCTGAGTAGCAAAAAGTATAAGTATTAATAATATACTCGATAAAATAGTCTTTCCTCTTTTAAACATAATAATCTCCTCCACTATTAATAATTCTAGCTTAGTATAGAAAAACCTCCCTCCCATAGTTAGAAGGGAAGTTTATTTAACTAATTTTTAGTGAGAAACTGTATCTTTTTGCATAAATTAGAACTTTTAGTTTAGTCAAATATATGAATAGCAAGATATACAAATTATTTAGACTATTATGTTTAGAAATATTTATGGCTCTATTTATAAGTATCTACAATGGAACGGACTATTAATTTTTCTTGTAATTCTTCTGCTGACATATCTTCCTCAGGAGTTAGCAGAATAGTTACCTCTTTACCTGGATATAGGTGGAAGAAATTCTCACTAAAATCAGCATCAAAATTATCCAGTTCCAGCCATGTCCATAATGCAGGTTTTTCTGCAGTAAATACTAGAGCATACTCATTTTCATTTACCTCTTTTATCTTGTATTCGATATCTGCTTCAGCTAAGTCCATATGTTTCGGTTTAGCAAATGATACAAAGTTATCTGAAACGATTTCTCCATTAGCTTTAAGGCCTATCCAAAGCATCAGATTGCGAATACCGTACTCATCTACATAATCTGCCAATTCAAGGGTCTTTACAAGGGTATTTGTTTGAGCTGAAATATCAGCATCTAATTTCCCTTCAGTAAGCTTGTTACCATCAACATCGGTCAATGTCCAGAAGACTTCTCCTTTAATATCCTTGATTTTATCACTGGTAACGTGTATTTCAACAGTCTTTTCATCATTGTTTTCAACACCAGAAATCAATAGTGGTGCATAAAACTTTTTAGCCATATAATGAAGTGCTTTCCAGCGACCATAATAATCAATAGATGACCAACTAGCTACTGGCCAACAGTCATTCAACTGCCAATATAGAGTACCCATACCCCTGGGCATACCGCGACGCCAGTGTTCTACAGCATATTTAATCCCTAAGCCCTGTAATATCTGACTAGTCCAGAGAACATCCTCAAAACTATTTGGTAACCTAAACCATTCCAGCATATACTGCATTATCGTAGTATTACCTATACCACTGCGTTGATGTTGCTCCATAACATAACTAGTGATATTTCTATCTTTAGACTCAGTATAGCTATAAACTGTTTTAGGTTCAGGAAATGATTGAAACCCAAATTCACTATTAAAGCGATGTTCACAATTACGATACCATTCAAATGGTTTCTTACCATGCCAGACATCCCAGACATGGACATCTCCCCAATGTGGGTTATAATGATCCTCACGGTCACCCTTAGGACTATGAGGGCTACCAGGCCAATAATCAACTTGTGGTGATAGTTCTTTCACTATTCCAGGTAGTAGATCATCAAAGAGTCGCTTATAATCTTCCCAACTCATCTTAACTTTTTCATTATCCCACTCATCAGCAGCAATACCCTGCTCAATCTCATTATTACCACACCATAGAGCAAGACATGCGTGATGACGAATACGTTTTACATTCTGCTCTGCCTCAACACGGACATTCTCCATAAAGTCTTCATCAAAAGTAGGATATGTACCACAAGCAAACATAAAGTCCTGCCAGATACAGATACCTAATTCATCACAAATTTCATAAAAAGAATCATCTTCATAAACTCCTCCACCCCAAACACGAATCATATTCATATTAGCAGCTGCTGTATCTTCTAATAAACTACGGTAATCTTCTTCATCCAGTCTAGAAACGAAGGTATCTGCTGGTATCCAATTAGCCCCTTTTGCAAAGAAGGCTACTCCATTTGCAGCAAATTTGAATGATTGTCCCCATTCATCGTCCTCTAAAACCAATTTCAGAGTTCTTAGACCAATTCTTTTGCTATCCTGGTCAAGCTCATTGCCTTTCTCATCATATAAATAAACATTCACATTATAGAGGGTTTGTTCGCCCATACCATTAGGCCACCATAGTTCTGGATTCTTAATCTCCAATTGGGTAGATATCTGGCTATCCACAATATTACCTTCACTTTCAGCAACAACTTGTCCATTAAGCTCTACCTGAACTTTTGCTGTTAAATTTTCTTGTTCTATAGATTCCAGATTAGTAATTACATCTAGACTAACCATTCCTTCTTGGCTATGATCTTGAAGAATATTAAAATCACTAATTCGAGCAGTATTATATGAAATAATTTCAATATCTCTCCAGATACCACAGGTAACCATCATAGGACCCCAGTCCCAACCAAAGTTACTGGGTTGTTTTCTAATCCAACTACCACTATTCAATCTATGATCACCAACACTCCATGCTGGTAAATAGCGTTCTTCTTCTTTTTCTCTTAAATAGGGCATCGGTGCATCGAAATGAATTTTTATAGTATTATCGCCCTCTTTAAGTAATGACTTTATATCAAATTCATAGCTTCGATACATATTGTTAGTACTAGCCAATTCTTTACCATTAATAATTATAGTAGCTAGTGTATCTAAGCCATTACATCTTAAAATAACTTTTTCGAAATTAAATATTTCTTTGTCGATACTAAAATCACGACTATAATTCCAGTCAGTCTCTCCTATCCACATAATGTCTTTCTCATTATCCCTATAAAAAGGTTCATCAATTTTACCTTCAGAAAGCAAGTCTGTATGAACACAACCAGGAACGGTTGCAGAAATCTTCTCTTCTTCTCCTGCCATATTTAGTAGCCAATCTCCATCTAAAGAAATTATTTGCATTATACACTATCCTTTCAGTTTTATATTTTTAACTATAAATTGAATCATAACCATTATATAATAATTATACTCAAATTACATATCATTTTTTTGTACATACATTATATTTTTTTGGAGATTTCATTTATTTATACTATATGATACAATATTATTAGAAAATATCCATAATCTTTGACATAAAAATGCTTATTTATACTATTTCAGAGTCATGACTAACCCTATTTGGTACTTAAACTTTAACTACAGAACTTGAATACTTGTATAAACAAATTACCATTATTCTAAAGACACCAAAAGAGGATTTGATAAAATGCAAATATATCCTTTAGATCACGAATTAGATAAAGCCTATATCTTAAAACTTAACGAAGTAGCAAAGCCTTTTCCTGCCCATAGACATAACTTCATGGAATTCTCTTATATAATAAGTGGTAAAGGTACTGAAATAATTAATGGGAAAAGTCATAAAATAAGCAAAGGTACTTTCACCTTATTACTCCCTTACCAGGTTCATGAAATACACCCTGAGCCAAAAAGCCCAATTAAGCTATATAATTGTAATCTTGGTTTAGAGGCTTTTTTTGGTTCCAATAGACTAAGTGAAGAGTTGAATGAAATGATTTTTGAATTTAATGAAGACCTCCCATCATATGTTAATTTTGAAGAGGACAAAGCAAAAAGAATGGATGAAATTTTAAAAAGTATGAAACTAGAATATGAAAAAGACTTACAGTGGAAAAACCTAATTTTTAAGGCAAAAATGATCGAAGTATTTGTTTTGTTTGACAGAGAAAGACGTAGATTAACGGATAATCAATATAATAGTAAAGAAACCACAAAAAATAATGAATATCAGAATCGAAAAAGCTATCTTTGGGAAGTTATTTTTTATATACATAATCACTATAGAGAAGATATACCATTGGAAAAGTTGGCTAGAAAATTTGGTGTAAGCAGTTCACATCTAAGTACTACATTTAAAGAATACTTTGACGAAAATATTCACAGTTTCCTTAATGACATACGAATTAAACATGCCTGTGGACTACTTACATCTTCTAATAAACAGATAATAGACATCTCTGAAGAAGTTGGCTTCAACTCATATGCAACCTTCTCCAGAGTCTTTAGACAAAAACAGGGTTTAAGTGCCAGTGAATACCGACACAAGGTACAGTGACTCCAAGGGGCTTTTTTTAAAACGCTATAGCTTCAATTCATGTAATAGAATCATATATTAAAATATAATAATGTAATGAATTTCTAAGTTTTTTGACTCAAGATAATACCAGTATACCCTGGAATATTAACACTATATACTTTATCTTCTAACTCATATCTGATACCTGTGATATGTTCATATATCTCCTTCTCAGATTCAAATAGATTGGCATCAATTTTATATTGATAATCTTGGGCACCATTGTTGAAGATTACTATAGTTCTTTCATCATCATATCCTCTACTAAAACCATAGATGTTCTTAATCTGATCAATTAATATTGCTTTATAGTTACCATGACGTAACGATATACGTTTATGTCTTAAATCAATAAGTTTTTGATAATATGTATATAAGCCCTGATCCTGTTTATCTTCATCCCAGATCATACATCTTCTACAATCAGGATCCCCCTCACCTTCCATACCTACTTCATCTCCATAATAAATCATCGGTGCCCCAGGATAAGTAAACTGAAACATTATTGCTAGTTTCATTAACTCTTTATTACCAGAGAAAAAATTAATTAATCTAGCTGTATCATGACTATCAAGCAGGTTTAACATAGAATAATTAACGCAATCCTGATATAACATCCAATTTTTCATAAGTCTATTATTGAACTCAACAGGTCCAATCTTATTATAAGCAAAGAAATCTAGTATTGCCATTCCTAGTGGATAATTCATTATTGCGTCAAACTGATCACCCTGTAGCCAATCTTCAGAATTATGCCAGTTCTCACCAACAATATATATATCTTCTTTTAAATTACGCACTTGCTCACGGAATTTTACCCAGAATTGATGATCAACCTCATCTGCTACATCAAGGCGCCAACCATCTATGTCAATTTCTTCTATCCAATATTCAGCAACCTGCAATAAATATGATTGGAATTCAGGATTTGAAGTATTAAGCCTTGGCATATTTTTAATGTCATTTGCAAATGTATTATAATTGACAGGAGAACTTGTCTTAACAGGAAATTTATCTATAAAATACCAGTCCTTATATTCTGAACTTTCCCCATGTTCCCTAAGATCCTTGAAAGCAAAAAAATTATATCCAGAGTGATTAAAAACTGCATCAAGAATCACTTTTATTCCCCTTCGATGTGCCTCTTCAACCATCTTCCTTGCAGTAGTAATATCACCAAAGTTTGGATCAATACTATAATAATCATCGATGTTATATTTATGATTACTTGTCGAAGCAAATATAGGGGTAAGATAAATCGCATTAATACCTAATTCAGATATATAATCAAGTTTATCTATTATTCCCTGTAGGTCACCACCATAAAAAGAATCACGTTGAGGCTTATCACCCCACTTTCCGGTATTTGTTGGATCATTCCCAAGATTTCCATTATAAAATCTTTCAGGGAATATTTGATAAAACACTGCATCCTGTACCCATCCTGGTACATCAAAAATATCATTTTCATTTATAATTGGATATTGAAAATATTCACCAAAACCCCATACCCCCTGGGGCCTAATATCTGTAAATCCCTTTTCTGAATACCATATCCAATCTTCCCCATCACTCAAATAAAAATAATAACGAAAACGACTATCCTCCATAGTAATACTTACTTCAAAATAATCATAAAGTTCATCAGATGCCACATGCTCCATTGATTTTATTAAATAAGGGTCTTGATGATCTAAGGGATACCGACTTCCATAGATTATCTTGGCTTCCTCCAAGTCTGACTTAGCGGCTTTTAACCTTATTTTCAAAGTATTTTTGTCTATGGGGAAAGCAAAGTTTTGTCCTGCTTTATGCAATATTGCTGCTTTATTCATTACAAATCACATCCTCAACTTAAATTGCTATCAAATTAATTTTAAAGTAACTAAACCCTAATTGCATAATTCCTGAAAAGTAAGCCAACGGTAGTCAAAAGAATACAGTAGTTAACTGCCGCTTATCTCATACTTAAGTATAAGTGTGAATCTGCGACAGCTAGCTAATGGATAATACTGATTCCCGAATAATCAGCTCTGTGGGAACAATAATTTCTTCCCCATAATAATTATCTTCTTCTATCATCTTTATTAACATCTCTGCTGCCTGCTCACCCATCTTCAGAATAGGAATTTTTACTGTTGATAAGGCAGGTTTTAGATATGATACCATTGGATCATCATTAAAACCCATTATTGCAATATCTTCAGGCACTCTAATATCAGCGGCCTGAACAGCCCTCAGTGCCCCTAAAGCAATCATATCATCAAAAGCAAAAATAGCATCAATGTTCTCTGTAGAATCCAATAATTCTAAAGTAGAATTATATCCTTCTTGATAGGTAAAATCATTTGCATAGAGGATTGTCAAATCTCCACTATACTGGAATTTTTCAAGGGCCCTTTCATACCCATAGGCCCTATCCTGACTAACTACATACTCTTTTGGACCTGACAGAACTGCTATATTTTCATATCCATTATTAATCAAATATCCTACTGCATCATGGGAAGCCTTAATATTATCATTATTTACAATAGGGATACCTTTATGTTCTGGACTCCTACCAATTAACACAAAGGGAAACTTATATTCTATCAATTTATTAATCAGTTCATCATTAATTCGCGAAGCCATTAAAATAACACCATCGACTTTACGATTCCTAATCATTTTCAAGGTCTCTTCTCTTTCTTCTTGATAATCAGTGGTAGATGATAATACCAGACTAAAATGATTTTTCTGAGCTTTTGAAGCAATACCCTGTATAATACCTGGGAAAAATGGATTTGCAAAGGCATCTTGAGTAGACCTAGCCATTACAAGACCTATTGAATTAGCCCTTTGTGTTACTAGACTTCTTGCAATGGCATTTTGGTGATATCCTAATTCCTTCATGACCTTACGTACATTTAATTTAGTATTCTCACTTATTCTACTACTGTCACTTATTACTCTTGACACTGTGGAGGGTGAAACTCCAGCTACTTTGGCTACATCTTTAATTGTAACACTTTTCATAAAATCACTCCTTGACTGCTCCTCTAGATAAACCAGATTTCATATGCTGTTGTGATAAGAAGAATAGTATAATAATAGGTATTGCACCCATCAATGCACCAGCAGAAAAGACACCCCATCTAGTAGAATATTTCTCTGATATAAAATTAAACATACCTACTGCTAAGGTAAAATTTTCTGTTGATGTTAATAAAATCCTAGCTAAAACATATTCAGAATATGTACCGATAAATTGGAGTACAAATAATACTGCTAATATAGGCCGAGCTAATGGTAGTATAATCTTATAAAAGGCCTGAAAACGACTAGCACCATCAATATAAGCTGCCTCTTCTAATGAACGAGGAATAGTATCAAGATATCCCTTCATTAACCATGTATTAACTCCAACTGCACCTCCTAAATATGTTATTATTACCGCAGTATGAGTATTTAATCCTATAGCCGGTACGACTTGCTGTATCTCAAGGAAGAATAAGTAAATAGCAACCATTGCCAGCATCTGTGGAAATACCTGCACCAATAATATTACAAACAAACCATTCCTACGTCCTGTAAACCTGAAGCGTGAAAATGCATATGCAGCCAGCGAGGTCATTATAACTACTAAAACAGATGTGATAGATGCTATTTTAATACTGTTCCACATCCAGATCAAAAATGGGTGTTGTGTAGAATTAATTAACTTATCATAATTTTGCCAGGAAATCCTGGCAGGAATTATATTCTGCCCTACCAAACTATTTGTTGGATTAAAGGATGATGAGATAATATAAACTAAGGGAAACATTACAAAAATAATAATAAGCCAAATAATTAAATGCCTAATAAAATTACTTAAAAAAGTTGGTTTTCTATACATTTTCTTTCACATCCTCTAAAGCACCTGTATAACGAAAGTTAAACCAGGTGATAGTAGCAGTAATTAGGAAAATAAGAATAGTAACAGCACTTGCTAGACCAAAATCCGCCCCTCGACCACTCTCGAAGGAAAGTCGATATGTATATGAAATCAAAATATCAGTAGCCCCAGCTGGTGTCTGAGCATTTGGTATAGCAGGACGACCCCGGTTAAATAGATATATTACTGTAAAGTTATTAAAATTAAAGGCAAAACTAGCTATTAAGACAGGTGCCATACTAACCATTAATAATGGAAAAGTAATATGCTTAAATTGCTGCCATAAGGAAGCCCCATCAATCGCTGCAGCTTCATAATAACTATTAGGTATACTTTGCAATGAACCTAGAGCTATTAACATCATATAGGGAAAACCTAACCAGAGATTTACAATTATAAGAGCAACCTTTGCCCAAATTGGATCAATTAACCATGGTATACCTGAACCTATGAGAGACTCAAGTATTTGATTTATTACACCAACCTCTGTGTCAAAGAGACCCCGCCAGACCATTGCTGAAATAAAAGTAGGTATAGCATACGGGAGAATTAATAAAATACGATACAAAGTTCTAAATTTAATATGTTGGTCATTTACAAGAATAGCCATCAACAGTCCCAGGAGAAATGTTGTTATCACGCTTAAGGTAGCCCAAATAAATGTCCATATAAAAACCCTGACAAAAGGCCCTGAGATACGACGATCAGTTAATAAACGACGGAAATTATGCCACCCGATAGTTGTACGATATCCAGGTAGTAATCTATCCCCATTCTGAGTTACAAAATAACCATCCTCTGGATAATATTTAGTATTATTCACTATGTCATACAATATTTCATTTTTTGGATCATATTCATATTGAGGTATATATTCAGCAAAGCTCGAAAAATCCTTCATTTTAAGTATTCGATTATTATACTTGTATTCTAACTGCTGTAATTGTGCAAGATTTTTAAAAATTTCTTGTCTTTCTACAGCATTAAATCCTTTATATTTATCAATAGTACCATCACCATCAGTATCTTTAAATCTATTGTCTATTGCAGATATTTGCTCTACTTCACCATCTCTAGCTAATAATAAATTACCCTGAGGATCACTAAAAAGGATAACAAAGCCAGCCTCTGGATCATTAAAAGCTTTGAAATCATATATCGTAGGGTTTTCTGGTAGTATAAATTTTGAATTTAATTGATTTATAACTTGCTCCTTACTAAGAATATTCCCAGTGCCGTAATTAGTAAAAGATATATAACAAGTATAAAAAAGCGGGTAAATAATTAATAATATCATAAATATAGTACCTGGTAAGATATATCTAAGTGGGTAAGCCTTTTTTGATAAATATACAATATTAAGAAGAACAGCCCCTATAATCAGAAATGCCAGTAATTTATAAAGATGTTGGGTAAAGAGGGTAATACTAGCCCACAAAACCAGAGCATCTAGTACTGCAAAACTTGAAATTTTAAAAAGATGTTTTACTGTATCTTTAGTAACACTATTCACTTTGTCCCTCCTCCTATTCTTTAATGCTCAATTATTAAATAATAAATTTTGAAGATTATATGTAAATAAAGAATTCTATGATTGCATGAATAATAACATACTGGCACTTTAAGTAAGTACCAGTATGTTTGTGGATTATAATTAAATCTTAATTGCCTTCTTCAATAGTTGCTTTTATCTGCTCAACAGCATTATCCATTGCAGGTTGTGGATCCTGTTTTTGCTGTAATACAACTTCTAGAGCATCTGACCATGACTGCCATACAGCAGCCATCTCAGGAATACTAGGCATTGGAGTACCATTTGCAGCACTATTTAAAACACCTGCAACTACTGGATCTGTAGATACTTCTTCACCTACAGGAATGAATGCTGGTGGCCTTTTACCTAGTTCAAATAGCTTTCTCATTGTATCTTTAGTAGCAATATATTCAGTTAAAAATGCCTGTGCTAGCATTTTGTTTTCACTGAAAGAACTGACCATCATGCCAGATACACCAACAAATGGTTTAGGTATTCCACCATCAATTGTAGGTAACATTGCAAAACCATAATCTATTCCTGCTTCTTCTACTGCTGGGATGATCCAGGGACCAGATAGCATCATAGCAGCCTTACCAGATGTAAATATACTTTGCATAGTCTGGTAATTTATAAAAGGAACTAAATCATTATCATACATTTCATCTAAGTAAGTTAATCCATCAATTGCACCTTGGTTATTAAGTCCTATATTTAAAGGATTTAGAACCCCGTCTTCTGAAGCGAATACATATCCACCTTTAGCACTCATAAAAGGAAATGTGTGATAAGGATCAGGTTGAGGCATAACAAAACCATAAGTTTCTGTTTCACTATCAGTAGTATTTTGGATTATATCTTTAAACTCTGCAAAAGTCTTTGGTGCTTCAGATATATACTCTTTATTGTAAATAAGTCCAATAGATTCAAAGGTATAAGGAATAGCGTAAAGCGCATCTCCCCAACTGAAAGCATCAATTGTAACTGGATAGAATGAATCTTCCAGACTACCAATATCAATTGGCTCGATTAAACCATTTGCAACTAATTCCCCTAACCAATCATGCTGTCCTATAAGGATATCTGGACCTTCGCCTGCTGGGCCAGCAACTCCTAAATTTTGACGTATATCTCCTAACTGAAGTTCTTGAACCTCAACTGAAATACCATACTCATCTTCAAAACTTGCTTTGACATCCTGAAAAACAGGTGACCGAGTATCATCAGCCCAAATTAATAATTTACCTTCTGTAGAAGCAACTACTATACCAGTTAAACTTAAAAGCATTACAAATACTAACACAAAACTAAAAAACTTTTTCATTGATACACCCCCATAGATTTTTCAAGTACTTATTATTTAATAAATACAAACATATTTCTATAACTTTTCTTTTACTATAGAACCACTCCTTTTGATTTGTACATTTATAAAAATAATAAAATATGCTGTTAAAACGTTTGCACACTTTATTAAAAAAAATAAGTAAATAGAATAAAGAAGCTATCTATATAATTATATTCAAGACATCAATTAAAATTCCTTCTTTTTTATAATTTTTTTTATAATTTTCTTTATATTTAATTAATAAGGCAAAGCCTCCTATGCTAGAGACTATACCCAATCAGTTCTAAGATAATCAATAAGCTTATTTCCTTATACATTTTTTATTCATAAATAATATGATCGCCTATGATCTATCGCTTCTTGACTATACGTTTACCAAAAGGCATAAAAGACAACTTAGCCAATTTTATATTTTGTTTAGCAAAAGGAATTCCTATAATTGTAATTGTAAATATTAAAGCAGATATAAGGTTCATCAACGCTAATTCCCATCCAAAAAAGATTATCCAGATAATATTCGCAAGAAAGCCTAGAGTTGTGGTTCCTGTATCTTCAACAGTCTTGCCAAAAGGAGCTAATTGTATCCTTGCCATTTTAAAACACTGCTTTCCATATGGAATACCTATAATTGTTATTGTCCAAAGTATTCCTGATATAAGCCAGGCAAGAGATTCAAAAAAACCACCAAAAATAAACCAAATAATATTTCCTATTAAACTCATAAAACTACCTCCCGATTTTTTCAATAGTTACTAATAAATACTTATATGCCTTAAATTTAATTAATTTTAAGTCATCCTTTAAATTTTGTAATACCAAGTTTCTAAATTAATACTCTAAGACTCATTTGTAAAAGACATAAATCAAGTTTTATTTAAACTACTAATACATATTATAACACAAATAATCTGCTTTTTTAACATTTAAGATAAAGAATCCTTAAGATAAATACCTAAATCAATCAAAAAAACTCAAGATTATCCCGAAAGATAAATCCTGAGTTTAATAAATAGTTTTTATCTAATATAAAATTAATTTGAATCTTAATATCTTTCTATTTCAATTCCTCTTTAGGCGTAAAGCTACAGTATCCTATTTTATCACTTAATTTTTTTATTTCGTCCCATTTTTCTGCTGGAATTACCTGTTTTGCAGTTGGGTACAGTATATTATTTTCTTTAAAAATATGATCTCTTAAGATTAATACTATATATTCAGCATTTTCATTAAGTTCTTCTTTAAACTTAGCAAAATCCATATTAGCAACGTTTTTTGCAAGATAATCAACTTTTTCTTTTCGTGGCCAGAGGTCTTCATGCTCCATTCTCATAATCCTGGTAGGTCCAGTAACACCAGTCTGGTCTACTTCTGGGAAAAGAGCATCCTCTTCCCTCTCATGATGCTTCTCAGTATCTAAAAGACCAATTCCAATATCTTTTAAGTTATCAAATAGAACACTCTTCTCATCATAAGTATCTAACTGCTGTATTTTTTCATTTAAACTTTCTAGTTTATCCAATATACTTAAAATCTGATCATGTTCTGCTATCAAGGTATGCAAAGGATGTCCCACAGGAACTTCTGTCTTAAGTGCTTCCAATTCCTCTGCCATAGCTTCAATATGAGCAGCACACAAATGGCGTAACTCCGTTTCTGGTAAACCCTCATTAATAAGCTCTTGCTCAGCATCTGATAACTCTTTTGGATCAATATTATCCAGTAGTTCTTTTGCTTCTTCTTTTACCTTATCTGTAGCTTCGCCTGAATTTAATCTTTTTAAAATATCCTTCAATTCTTCTTTTTTAGATTTAACAGTCATATATGTTTCCCTCCTATAATGTATTAATTTACTATGATTAATTATGACATAAAGCCAAGCGATTTACTATGATTTAAATCACACTTTAATAGTTTTACTAATATAATATCCAATTTCTTATTATTTACAGTTAGTATCTGCACCTATTATGTATAATATTAATTTAGAATATGTTTATCTCAATTTATTATTATAATCTTCCCCAACTAAAATTATAAAAACCTAGAAATAAGACAAACTATCCCCTATAAAAAAAACAATGACCCTGTAGATAATGTAATTATCTACAGGGTCATTGTTTGATTAAATAATTTCAAAAAATAGTTCCCTACTTATTCTCTTCATATGGTAAGGATAATTCTATATTTTGGGTTCGTCTCAATTACCGTTTGGAGGGAAACGTCGATCATTCTGCTATCATCAACGGATATAGATAAAATTAATATTGATTATCTAATTGGACATGCCCCTGATTCGCAGGAAGAATCTTCAACATCTCTTTCCATATATTCTGATTCATACTTTGATACAAGCGCTGGATTAAATCGCTCCATTTTACTAAGTCGCTCATTATATTCTTTTTCATCTATCTCTTCATATGGCATTAAATCATAAAAACTATCATTGTAGGAAATAAAAGATATACCAACAACACAATCCCAATTTTCCCACAACCATTCCTCAACATCATCCCATTCACTTTCCCGAACATGTACAGTTATGGAAGCATTATGATCTACATAGTTTTCCATAAATACTTTATACATTTCCAATTGTTCCAGTGCCGAAACATCACCTTTTGTTTTTCCTTCAGGTGCTTTTACAGGAAATTCAATAACCAGTGTTTCAGGGTTTTCAGGGTCTTGTCCAACTTCAGGTGACATAGGATAGTTTAACTCCTCACATACCCTTGCCAGGGGATCTGATGCTGAAATCCTTACTCTTCTAATAAAATGGGGACTATGTGAATAATGTAAGCCACTTGATACTGTTGGCATTTGT
This sequence comes from Halanaerobiales bacterium, assembly GCA_016278415.1. The sequence continues at coordinate 17,522 of JADQBV010000119.1, read as the reverse complement.
GACTGTGTACCTTCTGGTTTGACTGTTGTAATAAGTTTTGGCTCTATATCCCCAACATCTGCTGCAATCTCATGAGCTGCTCTCCTGGCTGTTTCTCTTAAATTGGATAAAAGTTCAGCCTCTTCCTTTGCGCTCAAACCTACAGCATTTTTCATATCCTGCCATCCTGTTAAAGAAGTACCTATTAATCTATCACGTTTATTAATCTGGTCCCATTCAGGTAATTCGAATTCTATTAAAGCCATCCTATAACCTGAACGTGCAGATAAAGACTGAGCTTCAAGTAAGGCTTCCATATCTAATTGATTATTTTCTTTAACAAAACCCATAACATTCACTGAGGTTAAATTACAAACACCTCTGGAATCTAGAAGTATCTCTGCACAGGGATTCACACCATTGAAATCTTCTCTTCTACGTCCTGCTTCTACAGCATTTATAAAGCCCGGTTCACCACTAAATCTTAGTTGCTTTATATGCCATTTAAGCTGTTTCCTATCAGGCTTACTTTCATAAAAAATACTATTATTACTCATCTGACGATGTGAGATTTCAGGGTTTATAACCCATTTCTCATCTCTTTGCACATAAAGTGAATTTTTCGCCTGAGCAATCTCCTGGTCATCCACACTAAACAAACATATTTGAGATGATCTTCTAACTCCACCAGATACTACGTTTTCTGCTATAATATTTGCTATATCCATTGCATCAATAGGTTTAAGTTTTACTCTTTTTACATTATCTAGTTCTCTTTCTGGTTTTTCCTTTAGCAATTTATCAATCTTGGTAAACATTCTCTTTAGGCTTTGATGACCAGAGGCTGTTCCCCCAAATGTATTAAGTTTTTCACCTTTAGGACGAACAGAGTCATAATTAAAGATAATGCGTTTTATTGGGCGATAAGAGTGTTCTACTAAAAATTTAAAATAATATTCTAATGATTGAACCCAACCCTCTTTACTATCACCTATATTTAACGTTACTACATCGTTTTCAAAATCAAAGTCTGTGTATTCTCTTCTGTCTTCGCTCATAACAGGCTCATAGTACTTATGAATTATTTCAATATCTTTCCTTACTTTAGGCAGTTTTTCTACATCCCTTGGCAGGACACGAAAACCTACACCACTCCCAATCATCAGCAAATAAAAAATATCTTGATATGCCTTAAAACTATCTATAACAGTAAAACTACAATTATAATTTGACATACCATACTTTTTACTTGATTCAGTTGAGGCAGTCCATAGAGTTCTACCAGCAACAAAGTTTTTGAGCTTATATATATTATCATAAAGCTTTTCCGCTTCTTTTTGTGTAGTTGGGGCTAGAGAACAATTATATTCAACTGCCCTTCTAACGGTTTCCCACCAATATTCCCTTCTCTGCTCTTCTTCTAACCATCTTGAATAAGTCCTATAATATATAAACTCACCAAGTTCTGTTGGAAATGGATTTGGTTTGTGTTTATATTTACTGAGAAAATCATTAGTTAACAAAGACTTTGTTTTAATCTCATTCCTTCTTTGAGTCCTTGTTTTGTTTCGCTTACTCCTGTATAGTATGTATGATTTTGCAGCCAACATATATCCAGCACTCATCAGACTTTCCTCTACAATATCCTGTATCTCTTCAACACTAGGTATTCTATCATCTTTATAGTAATTATCCTTTAGCTTCTTTTCAACTACAGCTGATGCTTTGACCGCATCTTCCGCGCTACCATTCTGGCCTGATTCTAACATAGCTTTATATATTGCATCAGTTATTTTTTCTCTACTATAGTCTACTATATTATTATCCCTTTTAACAACTTTCAACTTTTCCTTCTTGTCTGTCATAATAAACCCCCTCGTTATCCTTGAACATATTATCAAACTTGGTAAGACTTTCTTTTAATTTAAGATATAGGAAAGTCTAATTAATACCATTTTAAAATATAAGAACCTCAAACAACATCGGATAGTAATAATTACTATTATTACATATTATTTATAAAACACTTGTCAATGAAACTATTTATATTGTATCAATTTATATTGAATTATTCCAGTATATTTGAATAAATATATTATATTTTGTCGATAAAGATGAGTTAATTTATATCCATATATATATTTAATGAGTCTATTTGCATGAAAATAAAAAACAACCGATGATATTGAAACTCACCAGCTGTTTTCGATTCTGTTTATTTTTATATATTCAATACAATTTCTTTTATCTTCTTTTTATATAAATTTACTTCCTTAAATTTCTCAATATATCATTGTATTCTTCTTTACTTATTTCGCCTTTAGCATATCTCTGCCGTGCAATCTCTTCAGCTTGGTTTTTTTCATGACTAATGTGATGTTCTCTCTGATTATTATTTTCCCTACTTTTATTATTATTTGTTACTATATAATAAATCAACGCAGCAGCAATTATTATCCATATGAACATCATAAAGCCACCACCTCCCCAGCCCATCATTCCCATATGTCCGAACCTAAACATTATTATAACTCCTTTATAAGAATATTTTATTCACTTACTTTAATAAATTCATACCCTGCTTCTTCAACAGCGGCTTTTAATTTTTCATTATCTACATCTTTTGATAAATTCACAACAGCCTTCTTGTCTGCTGCACTTGCATCAGCTGATTCTACACCAGATATTGCCTCTAATTCTTTCTTTACATGACCTTCACAATGTCCACAGGACATACCATGAACCTCAATTGTTTTTTTCATTTTTATTTACCTCCTGTATTTTTTAATGTATGATTACATTTATATTATACCTTAAATCCAACAATATATAATACCTTTACCCCCTAAGGGTACATTAATAATATAACATAGCTCTTTTTGTTTGTCAAATAATCCTACTTATTCATATCTATCGTACCTATATCTTATTAAATTCTTTTACTAGTGAAATATTCTTAGCTAAAATTAACACAAAAAAAACTAATAATGAATAGTATATTAGGTAAATAATGAAAGGATGGTGTGAAATTTATGCTTGTATTCTTACAACAATTTGATCTTTTATGGGTCGGACTTATAGCAAGTTTGGTGGCTGGGCTAGCAACAGGCGTCGGAGCAATACCTATATTATTCACTCAAAACATTAGTAGAAAACTCTTGAATGTCCTGCTTGGTTTTGCTGCAGGTATTATGTTAGCAGCTACCTCATTTAGTCTTATAGTACCTGCGATACAATATGGGGGTGGTGGAGTAAAAGGTGCAACAATTGCATTTATCGGGATACTTATAGGTGGTATATTTTTAGACTTTATTGATAAATTTTTTCCTAACACTAATTTGTTAGCAAATTCTACTGAGAAAAACTCTAATTTACATAAAGTCTGGCTATTTGCCCTGGCAATAACACTCCATAATTTCCCTGAAGGTATGGCGGTTGGAGTTGGATTTGGGAATGGAGATATAGTGAATGGATTAAGTATAGCTACAGCTATTGGACTACAAAACATTCCGGAGGGTTTAGCAGTTGCCTTACCTTTTGTAAAAGAAGGTATTAATAAATGGAAGGCTTTCTTGATAGCACTTGCTACTGGTCTAGTTGAACCTATGGGAGGTATACTTGGTGTCGGACTTGTCAATATTTTTAGACCAATTCTACCCTTCTGCCTGGCTTTTGCAGCAGGGGCCATGTTGTTTGTAATTAGTAATGAAATTATCCCTGAAAGCCAAAAAGATAAACTTAGTGGAAAACTATCAACACATGCCCTGCTCATAGGTTTTGTTATTATGATGTTCTTAGATAATGTACTTGGATAGATAAATTAAACTCCCTATTAAATTACCCCATATATTAAAATAGAGCCATTAATGGCTCTATTTTTAAAGTTACATGTTCATATAGATTTAGAATTTTTCAAGCTCTTCAAAACTCAAATTCAACTATTTACTATTTCTTTCAATACTATATAATAATCCTGCACCTAATAAACTAATAAATAATAAACTGTAGATAGCCAACCTATATGTACCTGTCTGATCATAAATCCAACCACCTGATGCTGGTCCTAATATGGCAGATATTCCATAGGCTAAAAATACATAAGGATATAATTGACCGGCTAAATCCCCGAATCGTTCCGCAATCCTTAAGAAATATAAAACAAAACAGCCACCAAAGGCAATACCAGTCATTATTGAACCTAAATTAAATATAAATGGTGAGCCTGATAACATCAATACAGCAGATAAACCTAAAACTATTAAAGAGATTGGAATCGCTTTTTTACCAGCTTTATCGAATATAGTACCCCATAAGACGCGACCAAGGGCATTACCAACAGCAAATAAACTAATAGCTAAAACAGCATAATATTCATTAAGCTGATTTGCTAATCCAATTTGCTTTATATTACTAACTACCATTAAGCCACCAAATGTACCACTAAACATTCCGATTATCATAGCTATAATTACTTTATTTTTTAGAAAATGGGTTGCTTTATTATCATCAACTTTTTTAGATTTAAATTCAGGTGGATTAGCCAAAACTAAAGTTGCTGCAAGAGCCGGTATTCCTGTAAAAATAGCGATATACCTAAATATCAATATGGTTTCTAAACCATTATTCTGAAGAAATGATACAATTTGTGTTAAGACAATGGCTCCCCCACCAAAACCGGCAACGGCTAACCCTGTTATTAAACCCTTCTTTTTGGGAAACCATTTTATACAGGTAGTCAAAGGACAAACATAACCAAATCCTATTCCTGCACCTGTAATTACCCCAATACCAATTAAAATAATATAATAATTCCCACTGGAAAATGAAGCAAGTAAATAACCTAACGTATATAAAGTTGCACCTATAAAAGCAGTAAAACGAGGGCCCTTCCTGGCTAACACTTTACCAGCAAATATCATAGTGATTGTAAAAACAAGTATGCTAATCCCAAAAACAAGACTGCTTTGACTAACACTAATATTATAGTATTTATTTAATGATGGTACAAAAACACTCCAGGCATATATCCCGCCTAATATTATTTGTAAGATTATTGAAGCTATCAGAATAAACCAACGTTTCATTTATTTTTCACTCCCTGATAAAAATATAAATTAAATCCTCTATATTATAATTACTTTATTACTACTGATATTCCTTCTTTTTTATAATTAAGATATACAGAAAAAATTATCTTTATGCAGTTTTACTTACCCACAAAGAGGTGAGTTGATATGATTATTTTATTACAATTATTTTCATCACAATTTCTTTTATTCAGTTTTCTTAGTATAATTTTCAATGATTTTAGCAATTAATCCATTTATATTATACTCATCTGCAACAGCTATAACATTAAAGCCATATTCCTTTGCTGATTCTGCTGTAACAGGTCCAATGCAGACAACTGGAATTTGCTTCTGTATTGAGTTAATATTTCTATCACAGATAGTAATGAAGTTTTTGACTGTAGATGGACTAGTAAATGTAAGCAAATCAACTCTTCGACTATTAAAAAAATGTCGAAGGTTTATATCTCTCAACTCTGGTAATGATGGTGCATATATTGTAGCTCTATCCACTTTGTGACCAGCCTCTCTTAAGATAATATCTGAATTGTTATTCGCTTCTTTTGAACAAGGGATAAAAACCTTAGATGATTTCATAACCTTTTCATTAAATGCTGCCATTAGATATTCTATAGTATTAATATCGGGTACAAGATCAGCATAAATTCCTCTTTCATTTAGAGCTTCTTCTGTAGCAGGACCTACAATAGCAAATTTTATATTAACAAGTAAACGTATATCTATCTGTAATATTCTTAACAACTCAAAAAAGTGTTTTACTGCATTAACACTAGTTAGGAAAATCCAGTCATACTCTTTCAGACTTAAAAACTTCCCTTTATTGCTCTCATTTAATATCGGACCCTCAATTTTTATTGTTGGAAGATAAAAAGGTTCCCCTCCAAGTTCAGCTATTTTATTACCCAGCTCAAATTGTTGTTCCTTTGTTCTAGTTACCATTATCCTACTTCCCGCTAAGACCCCTTCATTAAACCAATTAAGCCTATCTGAAAGTTTTACAACATCTCCAATAATAATTAATACAGGTGATTGAATTCCTTGCTTTTTTACTTCACTATATATCGTCTTTAAACTCCCAATATTAACATTCTGACTAGCAGTTGTACCATAATGAATTACTGCTGTTGGTTTTGATGCTGAAACCCCATATTCCATTAACTTTGTAGCAATAGTATTAAGATTTCTAAGTCCCATTACAAATACTAATGTTCCTGTAAGAGAAGCGATGTTTTCGAAATCTAGCTTTTCCATATCATGACCAGAAAAAACATGAAAAGAAGAGCTTAACCCCCTGTGAGTAAGTGGGATTCCAGCATATGATGCAGCAGCCATTACTGATGTAATTCCAGGAATAACTTTAAAGTCTATACCTGCCTCCAGTAACTCTAGTGCCTCTTCGCCACCACGACCAAAAACATAGGGATCACCACCTTTTAATCTTATAACAATTTTTCCTTCTTTAACAGAATTAACTAATCTGCTATTTATTTCTTCCTGTGTATAAAAGTGATTATTTGGAGCCTTGCCCACATATACTATTTCTGCATCTTCTTTTGTAAAAGATAATAATGAGGGATTTACTAAACGATCATAAAAAACTAAATCTGCCTTTTTAAGTATATCTAAACCCCAATCAGTAATTAGTCTATCATCACCTGGACCAGCACCGACTAAATATACAGTACCTTTTTTTTCATTTTTTATCATATATATCACTCTTTCAATTTAAATAGCAAAATATCTAGGTGCAATACCCACGTTTATGGAGATGATCTATAATATAAGTCTATATTCCCAGTATCTGACTTCCACCATTTGCTAATATTATTTTAGCTAGTTTTCTACCAGCTTCTACAGATTCAAGTTCAAGTTCTCCCCTTGAAATTAAGCCATTTCTATAAGCAGCAATTCCGATATCGGTACTAATTCTTTCCTCTATATAAGGCTCGCCACAGTCTCTGGCCAAAAAGCCTAGTAATAATAGTTTCTCATCTTTAATTGTCCCATATATGCCAACTGGGAGATGGCAATCACCACCTAGATCAGCTAAAGCTGACCTTTCTGCAAAACTTACAATCCTTGTTTCTATATGATCTATTGCCTGTAATAGTTCAATTAATTCCTGGTTTTCTTTATTAACTTCTATGCCAAGGGTTCCTTGACCAGCAGGTGGTACACAGATTTCAGGTGTAATATACCTAGTTATTAAGTGATTAAGTCCCAAACGATGTATACCGGCCGCTGCAAGAATTACCCCTGCCAGTTCTCTTTTCTTCATCTTTTCTATTCTAGTATCAACATTACCCCTTATATTTTCAAAACTTACCTTAGGCCAATTATGTTTCACCTGTATCTGTCGCCGTAAGCTTCCACTACCCAAAACAGAACCTTCTGGCAACTCCGAGAAGTCAAGTCCTAATCTGGAGATAAGAACATCCCTGGCATCCTCCCGTTCTGGATAACAGGCCAACATTAATCTGTTATCAAGCTCTGCAGGCATATCCTTAAGACTATGAATTGCAATATCTATATCTCCATTAAGTAAAGCCTGTTCAATCTCAGCAATGAATATGTTTTTTCCACCTATTTCACTCAAAGGTTTATCTAGAATTTTATCTCCTTTTGTTTTTATAACTTTCATCTCTATTTTTAGCTTAGGAGCAATCTCTTTTATTTGCTTGATGAATAAATTACTTTGAGTAATAGCCAAATTACTTCCCCTTGTTCCAACAACTATCTTATTCACCACTTCACCTCCAAATTAATAAATCGATTTCCTTAAGTAAAGATTATATTATATAGCAATGGATATTCTATAACATTAGATCTTTTATGTCTTATCATTACAAAAATACATACTCTCCACATTGATAATAAGGGTAGTTATTTACCACTAAACAAATTTGGAAAATAGCCCAGACAAAAATTACTAGTATAATTAGGTCAAAAGGTCATAAAACTTCTTAATAATTTCTTCGTCATCAGTTTTATTTACCATAGTTTTCATATTCAATATAATTCTATTAAATAACTTGCTCTCCAGATATTCAGCAAAATTTACAATCTCCTTATTTGTTTCATCATCTATATCAATCCTATTCATCAGAGTTTTAATCTCTTCTTTAATAATTCCTGTATTAGTTCTTTTTATCTCTTTTATAACAGGAACGATTTCCTGCCAACTAAACCACTCTTCAATTTTCTTGATATCATTCTTGATAATGATTTTTGCTTTTTCTGATTCCTGTAAACGATATTTCTGATTTTTATTAATTTCTTCAGTCAAGATGTCTATATTATAAAGTCTTATACCAGGTAAATCTTCTATTTCAGGGTCAATATCCCTCGGCACTGCTAGGTCAAACATACATATATCTACCTTAGTATCATCTTTGTCTTGATCTTGAATATTCTCCCCTTCTCCCCCTTTTACAATATGATTATAATTAGAATCTCTTTTCTGCGCCTGTGAACAATGGCTAATAGCCGTTCTATACTTCTTATTATAATTATTTTTAAAATCATCTGCTTTAATTACATAATGGGGGGCAGCAGTTGAACTAATAATTATATCAACCTCAACAGCAATTTCAGCAATTTGATCATAACTAATAACTGTTAAGTTATCAAAGTAATCAGCAATATTTACTATCTTACCATGAGTCCTGTTAGTTGCATATATCTTACTGATACCTTTCTCCTGTAACAATTGCAGCACAATCTTACTCATCTCACCAACACCAATAACCAGAATTTTTTTATTAACTAAGTTGGGAAATATATTTTCAATATAATTCACACAAACAGAACTAATAGAGAGGTTTTTTTCAGAAATACCAGTTTTACTCCTAACACTTTTTGAAGTAGAAATGGCTTGTTGAAATAGTCTGTTTAGGTTTCTATCTGAAGCCTGATGCTCCAGCGATATTCGCAAGGCATCCTTCACTTGAGCAAGTATCTGCTCTTCTCCAATAACTTGTGAAAAAAGCCCTGAAGATACATGAAAAATATGTTCTATAGCAGATATTCCTCTTTTATATATAGCATATTTGCTCAAGACACTCATATCTATTAAAAAAATATTACTTAATATATTAACTATTTCCTGATTAATATTACTTATACTCCGATTGTCAATCATATTGGTGTCATTTGAAGAATTAATTCTAATATTACAATATATTTCAGTCCTATTACAGGTAGATAAAATTACTGCACCCTGTAAAAAAGAACTATTATTCAGCATTTCATAAGCTGTATGATAGTCCTTAGAATAAAATTTGATTTTTTCACGAAATTCAAGAGGTGTATTCATAAAGTTAAAACTAATCATACCCAAATTCATATTATTAATCTCCCTATTAAATGACTCATCATAGACTATTTCTTTATATAATAAATAAAATTTTCAAGTACTTAGTAAGTATTAGTAATTCCTTAATTAATCAAGATAATTGTATTATTTCATTATAAAGACATGATTCACATAAAAAATTAGGACTATCATAAATTTTTTAAGATAATTGCTGGGCTAATTCTTTCGCATAGTAGGTAATAATAATATCTGCACCGGCCCTCTTAATCGATGTTAAAATTTCCGTCATCATTTCCTGTTCCTTACATAACCCAACTTGTGCAGCATGTTTAACCATAGCATACTCACCACTAACACTATATGCTGCTACTGGTATATCTACAATGTCTGTGGTCTGTTTTATAATATCAAGATATGATAACGCTGGTTTAATCATTACTATATCTGCACCTTCTGCAATGTCAAGCTTAACCTCTTTTAATGCCTCTTTGCTATTACTATAATCCATTTGATATGTTGAACGGTCACCAAATTGTGGAGCAGAATCAGCCGCATCACGAAAAGGACCATAAAATGCAGATGCATATTTTGCACTATAACTCATTATTGCGGTATCATGATAGCCTCCACTATCTAGGGCCTCTCTAATTTTAAAAACCCTACCATCCATCATATCTGAAGGAGCAACTATATCTGCACCTGCTTTAGCATGTGATAATGCTATTTTAGCCAAGATTTCTAGTGTTTTATCGTTATCAATTGTTTTGATATCATGATTTTCGTTTTCTATGGCAGACCCTTTGCCTCCATCTTCTTTTATAATCCCGCAATGACCGTGACTGGTATAAGCACAAAGGCAAATATCTGTTATTACTAATAACTCTGGGTAGCTACCTTTGATCTCTCTGACAGCCTGCTGTACTATGCCATTATCATTCCATGAACTACTAGCAAATTCATCTTTTTCTTTAGGAATACCAAAAAGTAATATTGCCTTGATTCCTAATCTAACTATTTCTCTTATATCATCTAAAAGAATATCTATAGACATATGATAGCAATCAGGTAATGTTTTGATTTCTTCTTTAATCTCTTTTCCGCTAACAACAAACATGGGGTAAATAAGATCATCAACATTCAAACTGGTTTCTCTAACCATTGATCGCATTCCACTATTCTTTCTCAATCTCCTGGGACGTTGTAACATCTATTTTGCCTCCTTCATAAATAAGTTTAGCCATTTTAATTAATATCTCTCTTCTAAGTTCCCTATCAGAAACCGAACTTTTTATCATTTCCCTTAAAATCCCTAACTCTTCTAGATAATCTCCATATTCATCTCCAAACCTATTCTCAAGACCTTTTCTTATTATACCAGAAAGAGCAGGGCTTTTACCAGCTGTACTAACAGCTATCTGAAGATCCCCTCTTTTAACAACTGCAGGGACTATAAACTGACAAAGCTCAATTTGATCTACAGCATTAAACAGAGCACCAGCTTCAACTGCATCTTTAGCAACTTTTTTATTTAATTGATCATCATCTGTGGCAGCTATAACTATTAACTTCCCTTGACAGTGTTCTTGATGATATTGATTTGAAATTAGTTTTTCCTCAGTTAACAGATTATATAATCTTTTATCAATATCAGGGCTGACTATCTGTAAATCGGCACCATATTCTAATAATTTCTTAGCTTTATGATAAGCAATATTACCCCCACCTACAATTAAGCAGGGCTTATTTTCGATTTGAAGAAATAACGGATAATAGATAGAAATCACTCCTAATAAAGACCCTAATTTTAAATCAGAAATTATAGTTTAGCAAGGGTTAATAATCCCAGAAGACACACAACAACACCTATCAGGGTTTTAAGATTTACTTCGTTCATCTTATTTAATGTATATGCCGCAAGGGGACCTGCCATAATTGATCCTATACTTATCGCAATGGCAAGACCCCAGAAGATAGTGCCTGAATAAAGAAAATACCCCAGGAAACCAACTATACTCACTAACACCTCAGCAATTGTAGTACTTGCTACTGAATTTCTGCTATTGCGCCCGTTTATTAACTGCCCACCTGTTACTAATGGTCCATAACCTCCACCACTTAGCCCCTTATTAAAGGCACTAATTATAGCTACTATGATTAAGCCTTTCCAGGAAAAGGATATAGTCCGATTTCGTTTTATTAAAATTACTATACCAACTACTAGAATTATTGTTCCTATAAATGTTTTTAATAATTCCTCAGAAATATTTAGCGCAAAATATATAGCAAATATTGTAGCAAAGATACCAAAAATAGAAAAAACCATAATCACCTTTTTATCAACAGAGTCTGCTGATAAGTTAACATTCCCTAGACGATAATGAAATAAAGCTCCTATTCCTCCACCTGCTATCTGACCAAACAATACTGCCGGAACTACCTCTAAAGGTAGAAAACCCAGCATTAAAAGAACGGGAGTCAAGGTTGTGCCAAAACCCATACCTATAGTTGCATCTACATATTGAAATATAAAAGATAATAGAATAACTAATAAAAAGATTTCAGTCTCCATACTCCTCACCACCGTCCTCGGATTTGATCAGAGATAAGACCTTATTAACACTTTCTTCTACTGACATTTCCCCGGTATTCAGTATCAGGTCAGGTTTTTCTGGAATCTGGTATGGAGCTGAAACACCAGTAAACCCTTTTATTTCACCGGCTAATGCCTTCTTATATAAGCCTTTAGGGTCCCGCTCAATACAGATTTCTAGATCTACCTTAACAAAGATTTCTTTGAAAAACTCTTTACCAACTTTAGTACGAGCAAATTCCCTCGATTCTTTATAGGGGGATATAAAAGAGACAAGGACTATTAAGCCTGCATCTTTAAAAAGAGCTGCAACTTCGGCAATCCTGCGAATATTTTCTTTTCTACCTTCAGTAGAAAATCCCAGATCACTGTTTAAGCCATGCCGGATATTATCACCATCCAATCGGTAGACAGCTTTTCCTTCACTCAATAAGGCCCGTTCTACTTCGACAGCAATTGTAGATTTACCTGACCCTGATAATCCGGTAAACCAGAGTACCTGTCCTATCTGGTCTAAGTTCTGGCAACGGTCTTTAAAACTAACCTTACCGCGATGCCATATTATATTATTATCAGAGCAACTTTGACCTTTATTATTTCTTCTATTTTTGACCTTCAAGCCTATATTTGTCTTAATTTTCTTTTCATGATTATCTCTATTAAGAGATACATCCTCTCCTACCAGTTTATCATTTCTTCTGCTATCTACCATGGTTTAAAGATAATCCCCCTATCCTGAATCAATTCTTTAACCTTTCCTGCAGAGTCTTGGTCAGATATGTATTCAGGTATGTGAAGATCATAATCGATATCTGTAGTAACACTTTTCCCTAACCAGACTATTTCGATATCCTGAGGGTTTACTGTTGTTTTAATTAAATCAAGATCATTCTGAGTTAATTCCACAGCAGTTACAATAAGTATTGCACCAGCATCCAGCATTAGATTGGACACTTCTGCCATTCTCCTTAAATGTTCTTCTCGGTGATTGGTATTTCCATTTTTTATATCAGCATCAACACCATATAATAGATTACCGATTCCCAAGAAGTACACAATCTTTCCATCATCAAAAAGCCTTTTTTCTAAGGCTTTAGCAGTGGGTTTTTTACCAACATCTTCTTCGCCTGTAATTAGAATTAAACTAGGTTTCTGATTATATTTTTCTGCACGGTTTTCTTTTGAAATTCTGCTCTGTTCCCACTTGTAGTTACGACGTATAACCTTTTCCCTTATCCATTTCTGGTCATCATCTAAGTTCTCCTGTATAATCCCTCCACCAGCTATTTCATAATCATCTATAATAACAAAACGGCTAGTTTGGTCCAATTGACTAGCCAAATCAAAAGATATTGCCTTATCCACTTTTAGGATACACTCTGCCACATCATGACGACCTATCTCAGTCTTATTTTCTTCTTGATTGAGGTTGGATGCATCAATTATACGATTTATGGCTTCTAACTTTACTTTACTGCGAGATGTCCCTACTTTCAATTGATATACCTTATCTTTCACCATTGGATTCTTACCCAACCAGAAAATATTTGTTTTAATTCGTGAAGTAGAGTTGGGTATTTCTTCGCCTATTTTTGCTGCAATTTCACCACGAGTTATATATATCTGTTCTGTCAGAGTAAAACCAGTTGCTTTACCAACACCAACTTTATCCTGTAATGGCTCATTAAAACCCTCAATACTTTTTATAGTACTTCTCTTTCCTGAAGGATAAAAAATTACTTCATCTCCTACTTTTATTTTTCCCGAGAGGATATTCCCTGCAATAATACGTCGATTATCACCACCACGGGTAAATTTATATACATCCTGTACTGGCATTCTAAATGGTTTGTCTGAAGGTGGCTTTTCATTTTCTAAACTATCCAATAACTTCAGAACTGTTTGTCCTTGATACCAATCAGTATTTTCCGAAAGTGATGCTATATTATCACCCTTCATCCCACTAACTGGAATAAAAGTCAATGGCTCTATATCTATCTTCTGCAAAAAGTCCCTGTACTCCTTCTCAATTTCTTTAAACTGATCCTGACTATAATCAACTAGATCCATTTTATTAACCAAAACTGCTACCTGTTTAATACCAAGCATGGAAAGCATATATCCGTGGCGGCGCGAATTCTCCTGTACACCCTCCGCTGCATCTATTACTAGCAAAGCCGCTTCTGCCCTGGCTGCCCCAGTTACCATGTTTTTAAGAAATTCAATATGACCTGGTGCATCTAAGATAATATATTTACGTATAAATGTATTAAAAAAGACACGTGCTGAATCAATAGTTATTCCCTGAGCCTGCTCATCCTTTAAGGCATCCAAAAGAAAGGCATATTCAAAGGGCTTGGAATTCTTGCGGCAGGTCTCTTTAACCTGATCCAATTTCCCCTCTGGTAAAGAATCTGTATCTGCAAGCAAACGACCGATTATCGTACTTTTACCATGATCAACATGACCAACTATAACTATTTTAAGATTATTATCTTTATCTACTTTATTTTTATCTAGTATATCATTTTTCGAATTAACATCGCTATTCGGTAACTCATTAATCATATTATACTTGCTCCTCTCTAATAAAATTCAACCTCCAACTTCTAAACTACATATAGCCATCTTTACGAAGTTCTTCCAATCCACCACCATCTTCTTTATCTTGAGCACGTCCTGAACGTTCTGCAACATTAACAAATTTTCCTGTTTTTAATTCTGCTATTACCTCGGCAACATTTTTTGCCGTAGATTTTACCGGATCTGTACATGGTGCACAGCCAAGAGAACGGTATCTTGTTCCATTACCCTGATCAAAATATAGTGAAACCATAGGTATATTCTCCCGCCCGATATATTCCCAGATATCCAGCTCAGTCCAGTCCAATAATGGATGAATCCTAACATGAGTTTTCGGAGCAAAGTCTGTCTTATATTGGTCCCAGAACTCAGGTGGTTGATCCCCTATATCCCAGTCATTATTACCATCACGTGGTGAAAAATACCTCTCTTTGGAGCGTGTTCCTTCTTCATCAGCCCTCACACCAACAATAACACCTGTATAAGGCTCTTGATTTTTATCTCTCTCATATTTGCCGGTATTATGGTTCATACGGTAACGCGGCCATTCTCCATTTAAAGTATGTTTTAAGGCTTCACTTTTAAGTGATTTACAACACTGTAGTCTAGATATATTTCCATCAGGAAATGTCTGCTTACCTTCTAAGGCCTTTTGATTCTGTCCATAGACCATATCTAATTCCCACTCTATTGCTAATCTATCTCTGTGTTCTATCATTTCTGGGATTTTATAGTTGGTATCTATATGTACCATTGGTATCGGCACATGACCGAAAAATGCCTTTCGTGCTAACCAAAGTAACACTGTACTGTCCTTACCTATTGACCATAACATACATAAATTTTTAAACTCGCTATAGGCTTCTCTTAGAATATGAATACTCTTATTCTCTAATTTCTGTAAATGGTCCATTAATTAAAATCCTCCCTACTTTATTCTTTATCTAATCTTATAAATATAATAATTAAATAAATAAGTAAACCGATACATTTACTAGGTTTTGCGTCTCAAAAAAATTGTGATTTTTTTTAAAAAAGCTACAATTTTTTACTGTTTTAACAACTACAACTCACATAGGTACTACCCAAATCTATACTGATATCTATTATTGAGTCTGTAAATTAATCTTCAACAACAATTTCAATCTCTTCATATGATTTATTACTAATTATAAATCCTCGAAAATCAATATCTTCTGTATTCATAAGGGAGATAATTATATAAACAGCATCTGGATAGTAGGCCATATCAATATCGTTACTAGATGGGCGTGATGGACTATGTGGGTGTGAATGGAAAATTGAAATAAGTTCCAGACCACTTTCCCTAATATCCTTAAATACCTCAAATTGTTCTTCAGGTTCCATTAAATACTCCTCAGAACTAGCACTTGTATTTTCCATAATATAAACCTTTTTAACCTGATATCTTTCATTCTTTATTACTCCAGCTAAAATCCCGCAGGCTTCCAGTGGCTTTTCGGCTAAACAGTGGTCAATTAATCTTTGATAATCATTTCTTTTTATTACTAAATCTTTCATAATCTGCTTCCTTTCTTTGAATCATGTGTTTTTTATATGAAATCCTCATCTTATAATCTCTTCTTCAAGATATTTGTAAATGTTTAAAATAAGTATTAAGCATATATCATTAGATTTAGTTATGGAGATTACAGCTAATCTCATATTCTAACAGTTCTGTAATAGTTGGATTTTCACCACAAACAGGACAATCAGGATTCTTCTTTACTTCAACCTTACGAAAGTCCATTTCCTTAGCATCATAGATTAATATTTTACCCTTTAATGGACTACCTACACCAGTAATTAACTTTAAGACCTCAGTAGCCTGAATAGTACCAATGGTTCCAGCTATAGCGCCTAAGACACCAGCTTCCTGACAGGAGGGTATAGTTCCCTCTTCCGGTGGACTGGTAAAGACACAACGGTAGCAAGGACCTTCCCCTGGATCTATAGTCATTACCTGTCCTTCAAATCTAAGTATACCTGCCTCTACTAAGATTTTATTATTCATTATACAGGCATCATTTAAGAGATAACGAGTAGGAAAGTTATCTACACCATCTACAATAATGTCATAGTCTTTTATAATTTCTTCTATATTATCCTTATTTAGATAGGTATTATAGGTAATCACTTCAACATTGGGATTAATGCTATTTAATTTTTCGACAGCTGATTTTACTTTAGGACGATCCACATCAGCAGTAGTATGGATTATCTGTCTCTGTAAATTACTCATATCAACTACATCACTATCAACAATACCAAGTTTGCCAACCCCTGCAGCTGCTAGATATAAGGAAACAGGTGAGCCTAACCCACCTGCACCAATAACCAAAACAGAGGCTTCCTTAATCTTCTGTTGGCCTGTTCCACCAATATCCTGCAAGATAATATGACGACTGTAGCGCTCAATCTCTTCTTCGCTAAAATCAAAAGAACCTCCGCCCATAAAGAAAATTATCTCTATTTGGTCATCAGCTAGCAGTTCTTTCTCGCCTAATTTATTCTTTCCAATTATATCATCATTTAATTTAACTACAGCTATTTCAGGATTAATCTCCTTTATCTCCAATAAAGTCAATAGGCTACTGCCTTCTTCAAGAATTTCATCTTTACCGTTTACCTTAACATTAATCTCAGACATTATAGTACACTTCCTTTTTTAATATAGTTTTCTTCTTTAAGTGTTTCATAGCTAAATGCTAATATTTTCATAATAAAACAAATTGTAAAGAACGCAATTATCAATATTATTTTAAATTAATCCTACACTACGTTCCGGAACTTTATTCAACTCAGTGTAAGGCAATTATGTTTCTGTAGCGACTCTAGAAATTATCCGGAGTCAGGACGACGGAGGATAATTTCCTGACAGTGAACGGAGACAGGACGTCGTAGTGAACGACAAGCGTAAGAAACATAATTGGCTGAAACGGAA
>JADQBV010000178.1 GCA_016278415.1 Halanaerobiales bacterium | reverse complement strand
ACAGTTGGATATGGTGATTTTTTCCCTGTTACAGTTGGTGGGAGACTACTGGCTGTCATATTAATGTTTTTAGGTATTGGGCTATTTGGTGGAATAACTGCAACAATAACAGATCTATTCATAAAATTAGAAAAGCGGAGGGAGTTGGGACAATTGACTGCCGACTATGAAGGACATATTATAATCTGTGGTTGGTGTGATAAGACTAATGAAATAATAGCACAAATATTAAATGAAAATATAAAGAATAAACAATTGGTTTTGATAGCTGACTTAGAACGAGATCCTTTTCCAGATAATAACTTGGTTCATTTTATTAAAGGTAAAATAGATGATAAAGAAATATTGAAAAAGGCAAATGTACAAAAAGCCAAAACTGCTATTATTTTGAATGAAGATAATAATGATGCTACTACAGTTTTATCCGCATTGACTGTTAACACCTTAAACCCAAGTCTGTATTCTATAGCTGAGATTAGTAAGAAAGAGAATAAAATACACCTGGAAAATGCCGGTGTCAGTGAGGTTGTAGTTAATAATAATATTAATAGTAGATTGATGGTTAGGACTGCTCTTTACCATGGTATCTCTACTATTTTTAACGAGTTGTTAACGAATAAGGTTGGGAATGAGATATATATGTCAGAAGTAGATAAAGAATATATAAATAAAAAATTTGCTGAGTTATTTGCAAATCTTAAACAGGAGAGGAAAGCCACTCTAATAGGACTAAAGAGGGAAAATGAACTGCTCCTAAATCCCGATAATTCTGAGATGGTATTAGCAGGAGACTCTCTTATATATATTGCTCAGAATAGACTGGATAAATGAAATAGGTCATTAAAAGAAATTTAAAACCCTTTTGTATATGATTGGTAGTAGAAGATGTTAACTAAAGATTTTTCTAATTTTTTTAATGAGATACTTTAAAAGAACATTTCAAGAAGGAAAGGAGATGAGATAAAAGTGTTAGCAAACGAATTTGTAGCAACTATAGTATATGCTGTCTTGGCATTAGCATTGATGTTTACTGGATATAAATTTTTTGATTGGATAACTCCTTATGATTTTGCAGAAGAAATTAAAGAAAAGAATCCAGCTGTAGGAGCGGTTATTGCAGGTATTTTTATAGCTGTTGCTATTATTATAAAAGCAGCAATAGTTTAGAAAGTATGGGTTCGTTTAGCATAATCGTTGGTAATATACCCAGATATTTTGCTATTTAGCTGAATGAATTTAAAAAGTCTCCAGCAACGGACTGATTGCAAGAAGCTGTTAACAAAATTTTGTTTGAACGATAGTGAGTTTAATTTTGTTGCTTCTTAAATGAAGGAGTAGCTGGGGTTTAGACTTTTTCATGAATGAAGTAATAGCAAAATAATCGGACGTTTTGAAAAGAGTTTAAATTTAATTAAAGAACTATTAATTAAGGGGGTAATAAAGTGAATCCAATTGTTTCAAGTATAGTTTACTTTGTTATAGGTATGTTGTTTTGTGCTTTAGGATATAAGGTATTTGATTTAATTACACCATTTGATTTAAATAAAGAAATTGATGATCATAATATAGCTGCTGGTTTAACTGTGGCGGGAATATTTATAGGAGTTGCTATAGTAGTAAGTGCAGCAATAATATAGAGAAAAGATTATACATATTTAGCCATATCTAAGGGAATTCTCACTCAATGAGGTTCCTTTATTTTTTATTTCTATATATATTTTAATTCTTTTTGCAGGATAAAACCAGCTTATGAAGAATTATTTTATAGTAATCCGAATATAAGTCTTTGCTTTGAATAAATTAGAATAAAACTATAATAAATGGGAAATATATAAATAAACGAACTTCAAGAAATATTATAATAAATATTGAGAGTTCGATTTTTTTATTCAAAAGGTTACAAAATAAGACAATATATTCCACGGTATTTGATTATGGTATAGGGATTACTGACAATTATTCTTGCTTTTTTGCAGGATTTCCGTATGTTATCTTTAATATTAAGAAAAGAGCATAAAATATTAAAGTGATTTGTTAATGACTTATATTATGAGGGAGGAAAATTCTTGGTTGAAAAAAAGAAAAAAATAGATAGGGATGAAGATGTTAATATCAGTGATGATAATGAAAATAGTGATGGGAAAGATAGTAATGATGACAATGAAAAACCAGCTTTAGATTTAAGTATTTCTGAATCTAAGGGTATGGATGATCCTGTTCGTATGTATTTAAAAGGGATTGGAAAAGTTGACTTATTAACGGCAGAAGAAGAAGTTAAGCTGGCAAAGAGAATGGAACAGGGCGATGAAGCAGCTAAACAACACCTTATTGAAGCTAACTTAAGATTGGTAGTTAGTATTGCAAAAAAATATATCGGTAGAGGTATGCATTATCTTGATCTAATACAGGAAGGCAACATGGGGTTAATGAAGGCTGTTGAGAAATTTGATTATAAAAAAGGCTATAAATTTAGTACTTATGCTACATGGTGGATTCGACAGGCTATTACCCGTTCAATTGCAGATCAGGGTAGAACTATAAGGGTACCAGTTCATATGATTGAAAAAATCAATAAACTGATTAGGGTATCCAGGAGACTGTTCCAGGAAATTGGTCGAGAGCCTACTTCTGAAGAAATTGCAGAGGAAATGGGGATTACTGCAGAAAAAGTAAGGGAAATTAAGAAAATTTCTAAAGAGTCAATTTCATTAGAAACACCGATTGGCGAAGAAGAGGATAGTAATCTTGGTGATTTTATTCAGGACGAGGAAGCCCTTCAGCCAGCAACTAGTGTTAATCATATTTTGTTGCAAGAACAATTGGATGATGTATTATCTACTTTGACTGAAAGAGAAAAGCGAATATTGGAATTGAGATTTGGTATTGGTGATGGAAGAAACAGAACTTTAGAAGAGGTAGGTAAAGAATTTGGGGTTACTAGAGAACGAATAAGGCAGATAGAAGCAAAAGCCTTAAGGAAGTTGAGACATCCTACTCGTAGCCATAAACTAAAGGATTATGTGGATTGAGACTTTTAATTATTTATTAAATATAAAATTGAAGAACTAAAAGACCACAGCGTAAAGCTGTGGTCTTTTTTAGGTGGTACTTAAATTGATAGTTAGTTAATTAAGTAAGCCTCTTGCATTATTAAACGTTAGAACAGTCAAAGATTTCCCGCTCGCTTTCTTCTACATTTTAACTACGGGCTGTTTCGAACTTATATTTTGTTAAACTAATTACTTTTATGCCCATATACTCCTAAGACTAATAGTATTAATATCAAGAAAATAGTATAAGGTAAAGTGGTTTTTTTATATTGTTCACTAATATCTTCTTCATCCCCATCTTTCTCTTCTTTAAAAAAGCCTATCTTTAATTCTTCCATAACGTTGGATATTTTATTACAAACTGTAGCGTTATTTGACCCTGCAAAGAGTAAACCAACAGCGTTTCTATCTTTATCTAATACTA
>JADQBV010000342.1 GCA_016278415.1 Halanaerobiales bacterium | reverse complement strand
GAAATAACTAATTGTGGGTTATTAATAGGTAATATACCAATAAAAGAAGCATCATATACCTGTGAACCATAATGTTTGGCTGTACCTGTTTTTCCACCAATACGATAACCTTCAATTTTAGCATTAGCACCGGAACCCTTCTCTACTACGCCTTCCAATAAAGTCAGTGTACGTTCAGCATTTTTCTCTGAAATTACCTGTCTTATTTGTATAGGTTCGACTTCTTCTACTAACTCTCCATCAGGATTACGAACTTCTTTTAGTAATTTGGGCTGTAACAACATTCCCCTATTGGCAACAGCAGAGACTGCTGTTGTAAGTTGTATTGGGGTGACAGTTATCCCGTGACCAAATGACATTGTGGCAAGTTCTACTGGGCCAATATTGTCATAGTTTGAGACAATACCACCAGCTTCACCAGGTAAATTGATGGATGTTTCTTTGCCAAATCCAAAGGCCTTAATATAATTGTAAAAAGCCTCTTTACCCACCCTCATACCAACTTGAACAAAACCAGGATTGCAGGAGTTCTGTACTACTTCTGCAAAAGTTTGACTACCATGCCCACCTTGTTTCCAGCAATTAATAGTCTCTCCACTTACCTTTATATACCCTGGGTCAACAAAACGATCATTTTCATTTACTACCCCTTCTTCCAGCGCAGCAGCAGTGGTAATTATTTTAAATGTTGAACCTGGCTCAAAGCCATCGGATATAGCTCTATTCCTCCATAGTTTTTGTGGGTAATCAGCAAAGTTATTAGGATTATAATCAGGACGATTTGCCAATGCTAGTATATCGCCATTCTGTGGATCCATGACTATAACAGTACCACCTGAAACCTGATATTCATTTACTGCTCTATCTAACTCCCGTTCCGCGATGTATTGTATAACCTCGTCAATAGTTAGATATAAGTTATAACCATCCTTTGGTGCAACATATTCCTGAATACCATCAGGTATTGAACGCCCTGCAGCATCACGTTCTGCCTCAATCTTCCCCGCTTTACCTTTTAATAATTTGTCATAAGAAAGTTCTATACCATCTAAACCCTGACTATCTATACCAGCAAAACCTAATATATGACTTGCTAGATTATCTTTGGGATAAAACCTTTTACTTTCTTCAGTAAATGTAATGCCCTCTAAGTCTAATCCCCGTATTTCCCGAGCCACATCTTCACTTACTTTTCGTTTAACATAAACAGCACTGGCTTTTCGTGTTATTCGCTGATAAACATAATCATACTCCATATCTAATACTTCTGATAGTAATTTCGCAGTAGTTGTAGGTTTTTTTACCTCAAGAGGGATTGCTACCACTGTCTCACTACTAGCACTTACAGCTAATTCACGTCCTTGTCTATCATATATGATACCCCGTTTTGACTCAACCTTTAATTCTCTGGTTCTCTGATCTATTGCTTTCTTTTGATATTCATCACTATTAATAACCTGAATCCAAATAAGTCTAAGAGATAAAAGTGACGTTAGTAATAAAAATATCAAAAACAATAGGATTATTCGTTTTCTAACTTGCAAATGAGGATGACTCGACATTTTTATCCCCCTATTATCTTTCTATTTCTTCGGCCTGAACAGTACCAATTCTTTTCATAAAATTATCAAAAACTTTAACAAAAAATACTTTTTCTTCTTTATTTTTTGGTAGTTTATCTATCTGTTCAACTTTGTTTTTCAAAAGCACAATCTCCACTCTATCTGGTTCAACCATATTTAAATTATTTCGGGCTATTTTTTCTATCCTAGCCATAGATTTTTCTTCAGCTAACTTAACATTTAATAAGTAATTCTCTGCTTTAATACTATTCATATGGTCTTCTAATCTATTAATTTCATAACTCAAGTGGGCAATTTGTACAAACTGACCAATATATGAGACCAATATAGCCCCTACTATTATTATTGTCAATACAAATATTACAACCCCACTAGTAGATAGTTCCTTTTTCTTATTCTTTTGATTATACTCCCTATTATTGTAACTATAATTATAATCGTTTTTCAGTCTGGTCTGTAACAAATTTATTCACCCACCTTTCTATTTAGAACTTCATTCCCTACAATTTCTCGGCAACCCTTAGTTTTGCACTTCTAGCTCTAGGATTTTCTACCAATTCCTTTTCACTCGCCATAATAGGTTTTCTACTGATTACCTTGAGTTGGGATTTTTTATCACAAACACATATCGGAAAATCAGAAGGACACACGCATTTTTTTGCCAGCCTCCTAAACTCATGTTTTACTATTCGATCCTCTAAAGAATGAAAACTTATAATACAGATTCTCCCCCCTGTTTTCAAATAGGGAATAATGTTACCTATCATATCCTTTAATTGATCTAACTCATTATTTGTTGCAATTCTCAAAGCCTGGAAGGTTCTCCTGGCTGGATGTCCTCCAGATCTTCTAGCAGATGCTGGTATGGCCGCTTTAATGACTTCAACAAGATCATGTGTAGTGTTGATAGGTTCTTTCTGCCGAAAATCCACAATAAAAGAAGCTATTCTTGAAGCCCATCTCTCTTCACCATATTCCCTAATAATATTATGTATATCATCTTCAGAATAGTTATTCACAATCTCTGCAGCATTTAATTTCTGATTCTTATTCATTCTCATATCTAGTGGTGCATTATAATTATAACTAAATCCCCTATCTGGATCATCAAATTGTGGTGATGATACACCAATATCAAAGATCATTCCATCAACCTTATCTATACTTAAACCCTTTAAAATTTCAGGTATGTTAACATAATTATCATGAATCAACTGTAAATTTTTATAAACTACAAATTTTTCTTTTACTTTTTGAATAGCCTGCAAGTCACGGTCAATAGCAATTACACTACCAGAGCCCTGGAGCCTTTTAAGGATTTCCTCTGTATGTCCACCCCTACCTAGAGTACCATCTATATATATTCCATCTTTTTTACAATTTAAATTATCTATAGTTTCCTGTAACAAAACAGGTTTATGCTTATAATCCATTTTGCACATCCTTTATATACCTAATTCCTCCATAGCAGCTGCTATGTCTTCATATGAATCTTCTGCATCCTCCAGATATTTGTCCCATCTATCTTTAGACCATAATTCGATTCTATTTGCTAAACCAATAATAACTGTTTCTTTACTTAAATTTGCATAATCCCTTAAGTTAGCTGGGATTGATATTCTACCCTGTTTGTCCAACTCACATTCATTAGCTCCAGAAAAGAAAAATCTTACAAATGTTCTAGCATTTTTACTAGTAAGTGGTAAAGATGATAGTTTGTTTTCTAAAACAGACCATTCATTCATAGGATATACAAAAAGACAATTATCTAACCCACGGGTAGCAACAAATTTCTCTCCTAATTCTTCACGAAATTTAGCAGGAATAATTACCCGACCTTTGGTATCCATATTATGTTGATATTCTCCCATAAACATAAGAAATCACCCTTT
>JADQBV010000205.1 GCA_016278415.1 Halanaerobiales bacterium | reverse complement strand
TATCAGCAAAAAGAGCAACCTCAACCATATCTTCAAATCCCATAAGTTTAAAAGCCGTACGTAATTGACCCATGGAGATATTATCACCGAACTGTCCAGCTATCGATGGTGCAACTGCAGCAAAAACTTTGGTATCTTCATTCTTCAATAGATCTACTAATGGAATAAACTCAATCTTGTCAGCCAATGCGCCATAAGAACAGGAGACTGTACATCTTCCACAACTTAGACATTTATCTTCTATAATAATAGGTCCTGAACTCCTTTTATACATCTGTGCCTCATATTTACAAGCATCAAAACAATCACAGTCTTCAATCTGCTCACCACAATCCTCACAAGCACCTTCTATCTTTGTTAAAATAGGACTTTCTACTCTTTTGTCTCTTTTTATTTTATCTAACTCATCACTAAAATTGGAATCATGACTAGGGTCTAAACCCATCGCTACCCGTATATGATCTTTTACAAATGGTACATCATTCTCATTATAGCCATATTTATTAACAATCTCAGAAGTGATACTCTCTAAGCTTTCTATACTTAATTGATCATCCCATCCATACTTGACCAATTCCTTAAAAATCTCCATTCTCTTCTTATCAAAATTTTCAAATCGTTCTCTATCAGTCATTAAATAAAAACCCCTTTATTTTAAATTGCTATACTATAAGTATCTAATTATATTACCTTTTTATTCAAAGATATTATATCACAGGTTTTCAAATTATACCAAACTATTATAATGTGTATATATATACCTTATTTCTCTCTTTTAAGTGAACCTCTCGGTAATTTAATTACTGAAAATTCTTAAGTATATCCCTGAATGTTGTTGTGTGATTTTGACGTTCTTTCTTTATTATACCCCAATTTCAAGAGTAGTAATTTGACACAGCTATATATAGATGTTACCATTAGTAACGTAATTACTGAAATTTTAATTGTTAAAAAGACTATAAATGTAATTACTAGAATAACATAAATTTAAATGAGGTGTTTATTTAATGTCAATTATGGAAAAAGCAAAATCTCTTGGAGAGGCTATTGTAGCTTCTGAAGAATACGAAAGTTTGAAAAGTGCTGAAGCAGATATGTATCAGGATGAAGCTGCAAAATCAATACTTGATGATTTCAGTGCAAAACAAAAAAGACTTCAGATGGCTCAAGCTAATGGAAAACCTGTCTCAGAAAAACAACAGAAGGAAATACAAGCCGTACAGACTAAAATGCAGGGTAATGATAAAGTTAAGGCCTTCATGCAAGCACAACAACAATTTAACCAAGTAATGCAGACTGTAAATCAAACTATTTCTTCTGTTATGGGTGCAGGAAACGATACTCAAGAAGCGTAATAAATATACTAATTAAAATTTATTACTAAGAAAATATACTTAATTGTATATAGACTTATGAAATAGTTACCGTTAAGTTTTGTTAAGATATGAAAATATAATAATAAAATTTAAATCTCTTATGGTAATCGCCATAAGAGATTTTTTTATACAAATTTTTATCCTATATCTAGCTGTTACTATGACCCAAGTTTCAAATTTTAAGTCATCCTTTATGGCTTCTACAATGCCCTCTACTATCTTAAGCGCATCTAGGCTAGCTAATCTTTCAAATTGACTTCACTCTTCCAGTTCTATCTTCATTCACTAGGCAACCTCTATTAACATATTATATATCAGTTCTTCTATTCATACTCAAAAAACAACATATCCTTACTAGTCATTTAAAATAATTAAAACATTCTGTCGTCCAATATATCCAAAGTGCCAAATTTTGAGTAATTTAATAATAGAAAGGGGGAGTTTTATGTCAATATCACTGACTGCCCTTCACTGGGTTTATTTACTTTTTATATTTGTTATACTGGGTTTCATGATTAGACGCAGGGACACCTCGCTAATTTGTATTGTTGGACTATTTATTTTAGGCTTATTGGCAACAAATTCATTACCTCATGCCATTATTGGGATCTTTAATGGGCTAGTTTATGCTACCAAAGAATTAATGGGTACTATTTTCATAATATCAATTATCTATGCAATGAGCCAAAGTATAAAAAAAACAGAAGTACACAAAATAATGATTTCTCCATTTACTCGCCTAATAAAAACACCAACAATGGCTTACTGGATTATTGGCCTACTAATGATGATAATATCCTGGTTCTTCTGGCCCTCACCAGCTGTAGCTTTGATGGGAGCTGTTTTATTACCTGTAGCTCTAGAAGTAGGTCTACCAGCCATGGGTGTAGCAATTGCTATGAATATATTCGGCCATGGAATTGCTCTTTCAGGAGACTTTATAATCCAGGGTGCACCCAAACTAACAGCAGATGCAGCAGGTATCCCTGTTAACGATGTAGTTAGCGCCAGTATCCCCTTAGTTATAGTGATGGGTGTAGTTACTACTGTCACTGCCTTCTGGTTCTTAAAGCGCGATATGAAGAAAGGAATGCAGTCTAGCTCTTTCCAATTAGGTGATAATGATAATATGGATGGCGACGAGGACATCCATAAGGATAAAGAAGAAGTACATGAACTATCAACTATTTCAAAAAGAACCGTTGCAATACTAATCCCAATATTATTCTTACTTGATGTAATTATTATGATTACAGCCAATCTTCAGGGTGGAGACGCAACCGCATTAATAGGTGGTACAGCTATCTTCTTATTATTCCTAAACTCTATGCTAGCTCATAGAAGTAATGGTTTAGAAAAAATCACCACTTATTTAATTCAAGGCTTAAAGTTCGGATTTAGGGTATTTGGTCCAGTTATACCTATAGCTGCTTTCTTCTATATGGGAGATATGGGGTTTGTCTCCGTCTTTGGTGATATACTACCATCAAATTCAACTGGGTTAGTAAATGACCTGGGAATAGCACTGGCTAATACTGTACCTCTAAATAAGGCTATTAGCACAGGCACACTAACTGTGGTAGGTACTATTACTGGTCTAGATGGTTCCGGCTTTTCAGGGATATCCCTGGCTGGTTCTGTAGCCAAATTATTCGCAACTGCTATAGGTTCAGGCATTGCAACCCTGACAGCCTTAGGTCAAATAGCAGCTATTTGGGTAGGTGGAGGGACTCTTGTTCCTTGGGCCCTTATCCCCGTAGCAGCTATATGTGATGTAAGCCCCTTTGACTTAGCCAAAAAAAACCTAAAGCCTGTAATAATTGGTCTAATTGTAACTACAATTGTTGCTACATTTTTGATTTAGTTCAAACTTCGCATTACTATAATTATATTTGAAAATTCTGTTTAGACATTTGCTGAATAAAAAAGCTCCCCTTTACAGTAACAGATTTTTAATTAGTCTGCCTAGCTTAAGGGGAGCATATCAATCCATATACAGAACTACTTAAGAATATTTGGATCATCTCCATAACCGTTGGTAATATACCTAGTATTTTGCTATTTAACTGAAGGAATTTAAAAAGTCTCCAGTCACGGACTGATTGC
>JADQBV010000273.1 GCA_016278415.1 Halanaerobiales bacterium | reverse complement strand
TGACTTGTAATCAGCAGGTTATCGGTTCAAGTCCGATCGTTAGCTCCATTTTTTAAATATAAAAATAAACATAAGTAAAGCCATAATCTTAATTATGGCTTTTTATTATGCAAAAATTTATCTAAATTATCTCAAGAAAACTTCATCCGAATCTTTTCGCTTCTCTAGGTAAAGCAGGTCCATTTAATTACTTAAAATAGCATTGTATACAAGTAGATAATGAAAAAATCCCCCTAATAATATAAATACATGAAATATTTCATGGAAACCAAAATACTTTATCTTTGGTTTCTTAAGCATGTATAAGATGGCGCCTATTGTAAAAGATAAACCACCTAATATCAAATATATTACAGAGCTCTTTGGCATTGTCAGTAAGAATTGTTTTATAGGTATTATTCCACTCCATCCCATTATTAAATATATTATAGTATATACATACCTGGGTGCCTTTAGATAATAAAATTTGAAGAAAAAACCGCAAATTACTAGAAACCACTGTACGGATATTATTATCCATTTCCAATAACCACTTAGATAGAAATAACTTACAGGGGTATATGTACCAGCAATCATTATAAATATAGCAAAATGATCTAATTTACGCCAAAATGATATTTCATCCTCTCTTTTTTTAAAGGCATGATATAGAGAACTTGACAAAAATAAGGAGACTACTGAAAATCCATAGATGAGCGAAATAATTATTTTATACCTACTGTCTTTAGATATATATATCAAAATAACTGTGCCAATTATTGCTAATAAAAAACCAAAAAAATGTGTATAATAAGATACTCTTTCTTCTTTTTTTATCTTTAACACCTCATTTTTTATTATAATTTCATAGAATCATTTCCAACGATTTTTACTAATTAATTTGGAGATGAATAATTATATAAAATATTAAATAATTATTTATCGTTCAAAAGACATATTGCAGCACCTATAGCAGTTGAGTATTCCGCATACTCAGGAAACTTAAAATTACCATCAAAAAATTTTGAAGTTATTAATCCATTTAATATATTCTGTCCATATTCAATCTTAGCTAATTTTCCAGTAAAAATGATGTTTTTATCTTGCTCTATTTTAGCAGCAAAGATAGACATCATCCCTATAGTTTCAAAAATCATATTTAATATTCCTGATGCTTGATCGTCCTTGTTTGCTTTATCAGTAAATTTACCGAAATTCGATACAGTTATCTCTTTTTTTAAACTGCCAATGGTAATCTGAGAAATGTCTCCTAATTGAAGGTCAATTGTACTTATATCACCTTTTCCAGCCATTTCTACAATATTATCAAAATCAACTGTATTTAATAAGCCTTTGCCAAGACCAAGCAAAGTACCACCGCCTACTCCAGATCCACCAAGATGTTTAACGTTACCTTTGTTTACTTTAACTATAGCAGTACCTGTGCCCATACTAACTACAATAGCCTTTTCTAAATCTGATAAATATGTACCCCCAAATCCGATTGACTCAAATTCATTAACTTTGATGGTCTTTATACCAAATAAATCCAAGTTAACATATGATGATCCTACACCTGTAATGGCTATTTTATCAATATCATCTAAAGATAAATCGTATACACTAACAAATTTACCTAAAGCACCAGAAGCAGATGCTATAGGATCACTTGCCTTAACACTCAGAAAACCTATAATCTCATTATTTTTGAAACCAACAATATCTGTTGTAGTACCACCAATATCTATACCTAGTATCATTTTTAGCACATCCTTATTATAATCTGAATTGATTTGATCATATATTTTTAAATAAATATAAAATAATAAAATACTTAATTTAAATAATTGTAAAAGTTTTTTCGATATATAAAAATACTTTTCACAGCAATAAGTTAATGATGATTCTAGAGTATTACATAAAGATACTATTCTATTAACATTTGGTTTTTCCTGCATATTATATTTATTTTTTTCTTGGTAAGAATAATTAATAAATAAATAATGAATAAGTACATGTGTATTATAAAATTATAACAGTATTACGCAATAATTCCCTGATTTACTTGACAAAATTTCTATATTATAATAATATTAATTAAAAATATACTAATGATACTACGGTAGATATAGTAGCTCCCTATTCAATAAACATAGAGAGCAGGCTGTTTGCTGAAAGGCCTGTTTGAATAAGGATGTGAATTACAATCTAGGTTTTGATATGACAGTATTACGGTTTTCACCCGTTAGCGTGATTTTAAAGGCATCTATATTGGACTAATTATATTATATAGCTTTATGTAATATAGTCTACTCTTATATTTTATAATCAAGCTATTTTTTATAATTATATTATATAAATTAAGCTTAATTTTAATCCATTAGATGTAAATTTAAGGTGGTACCACGAGACTCTCGTCCTTATTTGGATGAAAGTCTTTTTTTATTTATAGTAATTCAGTTGGTACTAAAATATGCATGCTTAACAAACTGTCCCAATTTGAATATTAAGTATATTTATGTAAATTTAATAAAATTTTAGGGGGTATTAAGTATGAAAAATGTTTTTGATGTATTGCAAGAACGAGGTTTTATTGCTCAATGTAGTAATGAAGAGGAAGTAAGGGATAATTTAGAAAATGAAAAAGTAACTATGTATTGTGGTTATGACCCTACAGCAGATAGCTTACATGTCGGTCATTTCCTTACACTGATGGCACTTAGTCATCTACAAGAAGCTGGACACAGAATTATAACTTTAGTTGGTGGAGGTACTGCTTCTATTGGAGATCCTACTGGAAAAAATGATATGAGAAAAATGTTAACTACTAAAGAACTGGATAGTAATGCTGACTCTATTAAGGGTCAAATATCTAATTTTTTGGACTTCTCGGAAGATAAAGCCCTTATGGTAAACAACGCGGAATGGCTCCGCGGTTTAGAATATTTACCTTTTTTAAGGGATATTGCTGTACACTTTTCTGTAAATAGAATGTTATCGGCAGAGTGTTATAAGTCAAGAATGGAAACTGGGCTTACATTGTTAGAGTTTAATTACATGGTTATGCAGGCTTATGACTTTCTACAGTTAAACAGAAAGTATGATTGTACTTTACAGGTAGGTGGAGATGATCAGTGGTCTAATATGCTTGGTGGGATTGATCTAATTAGAAAAAAAGAAAGAGCCAGTGCAAATGTACTTACATTTACACTTCTAACAACAAGCGAAGGTAAAAAGATGGGTAAAACAGAAAAAGGTGCCCTATGGTTAGATCCTGAAAAGACACCGCCATATGATTTCTATCAATATTGGCGAAATGTCAATGATGAAGATGTTGAAAAATGTCTATCTCTTCTCACCTTTTTACCAATGGAAGAAGTTAAAAGCCTTAGTTCTCTACAGGGTGCTGAAATAAATAAAGCCAAAGAAGTATTAGCTTTTGAAGTTACAAAGATAGTGCATGGTGATGAAGAAGCGAAAAAAGCAGAAAAGGCAGCTCAAGCCTTATTTAGTG
>JADQBV010000346.1 GCA_016278415.1 Halanaerobiales bacterium | reverse complement strand
AGATGCAGCAATAGCTACTGCCAGGGCTTCACCGCCTGATAAAGCCTTAAGATCTACACTATCGGCCTTTATGACAGTTAGTTTTTTACCATAGGCTGAGGTATTGTTATTTAAACTGTTAATAGCAACACTACCTGCCATTCCTACACTAAAATTACTACTGCCATTGTTAGACATTACCAGGGCTCCCGCTCCACTTCCTGCAGTAACATCAGTATTGTTGACTGAACTTAAATTTAGGCCCCCGACACCATTCCCTGTAAAGTCCAGCAGGCTATCAGCTGCAAAGGCTGACGTTTCCATGTCTGTTACATTATAGGCAACACTACCTGAGATTCCTAGGCCAAATTTAGGTTGGCTTTCAGGGGCAGTTGAGTTGGTCTTATTTGCCATTTTTCCTCCGATTAAAGGTATCTTTTTCTTAACATTATTTAAAATAAGAGAGGATATAGAATTCGGATCATCTGAAGAAACAATTGCTCCAGCCACAGCTATCGACTCAATTTCCCCATTAGTTCTAGCATCGACATCAAGCTGGTCTACTATAATCTGAGCAGCATCATACAGCAGGATTAATTCCTGTCCCTCCTCAATAGTCTCAGACTCCAGACCATTAGCTGCTTTTACTGCTTCAATGGTGAGACCATATCTTGCAGCAATACCTGCCAGTGTATCCCCTTCCTCTACAATATATGCCCTGTCATTATCACCGATATAAGCCTTAGTATTAGTAGTAACATTATTAATAGCTGTTCCTGTCCCAACACCTACATTTTCACTTTTGGTAATAGCACCACTAATAGACCAATTATTTACTTCATCCTGAGCCTGGATATTGAGTTCCCCTACTTCCAACTGTGCCTCATCATCAATAGAGGCCTTAGTTGTGTTATTAATCTTTCCCAGGGAAAAAGTACCATTCAAGCCCCAGCTAGAGCCCTTACCTGCTGTAGGGCTAACACTAACTATTCTTTCCTGACTATCTGCACTTATAGTAACATCAGGATTAATTGTACTCTCTGCACCTTTAATAATAGTACCTTCAGAAATATAAGCCTCTGTATTATTATTGTAATTTATCTGATTATAGGCACCACCAAGGGAGCCCTTACCTCCATCTGTGCCTGGAAGTATTGCAAAGATGTTGCCTGCTGTATAGACACCACTAACTTCAGTGTTGGCAGCTATTTCCAGGGGAGTAGCCCAGGCCAGTTCAGGAAAGTCTGCTGGAATACCGCCCAACTGTGAGGCCCCAGGCAGAGCAGTAATCCAACTATCATTCTCCCGTAAATAGATTTCTGACCCCCTACCCGTATATGCTCGGGAATCATTATTAAAATCCAGATATAGTGCTGAACCAGCAATATTAACATCTTCAGCAGAACTAATTGCATTAGCATAGCCGGTTATATAACCACCGGTCGTATAGCCCAGTATATCTCCAATCTTAAGCACAATATCTTCTGCTGAATTCCAGTCATTCCAGTCCTTATCATAGGGTTTAAGTACATCAGAACGAATTCCGACATGGTCAGCTGTAAGACGACTGTTATCACCTGTATAGGCTTCAGCTTTATGATCATAATCACCATAGGCTATAGCCGCACTAAGGGATTTACTCGCGGTCGCACCCTCCCCTGGGGCCTGTGATTCCACATCACTAGTAGCTCGATTCTGTAATTCATCAACCCTGACCCGGGCTGATACCGCTATGTCACCATCAGTTGTTAAAACAGTATCCTCTCCAATAAAGGCCTCTGCCTTCTGATCAGTGTCAGCATAACTTACTGCCCCAGCCAACTTCCAGTGTTTTGTAGCTGTAGCACCACTTTCCTTATCCAGTTCGGGGGTCTTTAGTATTTTTTTCTTGACAAAATTTAAAGCCCCATTAGCACCACTAACAATGGGTTTTGTCATAAGACTTGTTCCTGTAGTGGCTGCTGCAGTTGTTATATTCTTGCTGGTATTATCAAGTGCTTCTATTGTTAGATTACTAAAATTTCCATACCCGTCATCCAGAAAATCCTCTGAATAACTGGCGACTGCACTGGTATCAGCTGTGAAGATTGCTACCCCGACACCAGCTTTCCCGTCCTCCAGAGCCATAGAAGTAGCCTTGGTAGAAAAGCTATTATTATTAACAGCACTGACAGCCAGATTGCCTGTACTAATTTTAGCACCATTAGCTATTTCTGCTGATGAATTGACACTGGCATTTGTATGTGCAATGCCAGCTTCGTAAATAGATGTATCGGAAATTCCCATGGCGCTTATATCAAGATTGGTATTATTTAAAGCCAGTACATTTAGTTCACTTGATGAGATTCGGGCACCATCTCCAACACTTACCTTAGCATTAGAAGTCAGGTCACCATAGGCAAAGGCTATTCCGGCAAATTTATTTCCCCCGGCCATAGTTATTATACTGGCTGATGAGTCACTCTTTGCAGACAAATCTACTTTTCCTTCAGCCTCTATACTTGTATCACCTTTAATTATTATCTCTGAATCCCCTACTGCCTTTGCATATCCAACATTAAATCCCGTTCCAAGACCAAGGGCAGTAGATCCCATCTGTACCAAATCATCTATCGGGTCATCATAGTCCCAGCTGTACTCTGCTGTAGACTCTGCAGATAGACTAATGTCTCTAGCTTTAAGAATAGCCCCATCAATCTCTATCCTGGTCTCAGCATTAGCTGTTAAAGCAGAGGGTTTATCTGTCTGCCGGGCTGTTAATATAATATCTCCTGCCTGATAATTCGTTGCCTCCTGAATTATATCCCCATTACTATCCTTTATTTCTTCCTTATTAACAGCATGGGAAAGGAGCATAGAATTCTTTTCCAGGGTAATTTTTGGGGCAGTTAATTCAAGATTACCTGAATTACCATCTGAGTCTGCAATTGAATGGTCATCAGAATAAACATCATCAAGATTACGGGTAGAGATCATTACACCCTCATTAACAGTAATACTATCATTTGCTAATAAAGAAAAATCTGCGCCATCTGTATATTGGTTAAAATCAACAATCTCTATATCATCTGGGTCAATCAAAATACTCCCGGC
Organism: Halanaerobiales bacterium; assembly: GCA_016278415.1. Next base: position 427 of record JADQBV010000346.1, on the reverse strand, counting down.
CTGTCCATTCTCTGCCGAGGCTTTAAAATTACCACCATTAATCAATACCTTTTTCTCTGCACTAAAATCGATAAAACCCCCGTCCCCAGAAAGTTCCCCACCACTTACATCAATTACTGCACCTTGATTAAATGCTGCATCATTGTCAGCAAAGGAAACTATTGTACCGCCATCTGAATTTTCGCCATAACCACGGGCACTAACCAGAGAATCATCCTTCATATTAATATCATTACCTGCTTTTAAGGTAATGGCCCCTGCATCAAGTCTGTCTGCACCATCAGCAATAATAGCCCCTCTAACATTAATATCATTACTGGCTGTAATTAAAATATCACCATTCTCCTGAGCCAGCCTTGCACCACGTTCTGCTCCATTTATATTAACAATATCACTAAAACTTATTTTATCTGTATTTACACCACTA
>JADQBV010000369.1 GCA_016278415.1 Halanaerobiales bacterium | reverse complement strand
ATAATCACTTTTTACTTCATGCACAGTCTGGAATAGGTTCTGATACAGACACTACACCAGGCTGCCGGATACCAACAGGGGACGAGCTAGAACTAAATGAGCATTTATTACAGGCAGGGTGTTTTCACACCTATTTCCCATCAGGAATAAGTGATATTTTTCCTTTTGAAAAAACCTATAAAAACAATCCTCAAGCAGTGCTAGATATAATTAAAGGTGCAGTGAAAAATGGTATTAGAATGTTTGCCTTTTATACAGAAGATACTGATTTAATACGAATAACAGGATATCTAGTTAAAAGGTCAGAAATGGCAAAGTTAGCCAAAGGAGAACAGGTTCTTCATGATACAACAACCCTTGGACTTGAGACAGATAGGAATAGGGATTTAGATGGTAGAAAAGTTAGATAGGAAGGTAGTAATGAGACTGTAAAAGGGTTTGATAGATATGCAAATAAAGATAGTAGAAAAATCAAATAATATAAAGGGCTATATAAATAAGATAATACCCTTTAGCGCTGTTGATGGGCCTGGAAATAGGACGGCTATCTTTTTACAGGGTTGTAACTTTAATTGTAGTTACTGTCATAATCCAGAGACTATAGACCTGTGTAATGGCTGTGGCAAATGTGTTTCAGTTTGTCCACAAGAAGCATTATCTATTAATAATGATGATATGGTTGTCTGGAATCAAAATATATGTATTGAATGTGATGCATGTATAAATAGATGTGAAATAAATAGTTCTCCTAGAGTAAAACAAATGACTGTTAACGATATCTATAAGATAATAGACAAAAACTCTCCTTTCCTTTCAGGAATTACTATTTCTGGTGGGGAATGTACCCTTCAGTTGGACTTTATTACAGCTATTTTCAGGAAAGTAAAAGCAAACAAGCCTGATTTGACTACTTTTATTGATACTAATGGGCATGTTTTATTTAAAGATAAATTCGAATTAATGAAAGAAACGGATAAATTTATGATTGATGCTAAATCCTTTGACCAGAAAGAACACCAAAAATTGACTGGTATCAGTAATCAAAATGTACTAGAAAATATAAAATTCACTGCGTCCCTTGATAAATTATATGAAGTTAGAACAGTAATAGTGCCTAAAGCATTAAATAACAAATATAATGTAGAAAAAATAAGCTCACTCCTGGCCTCACTGGACTCCGCAGTTCGTTATAAATTAATAAAGTACAGACCTGTAGGTGTAAGAGGAGAGAAGATTAATAGCTATTTACCAGATGACGATTTTATGAATTTCTTAAAATTAATAGCAGAAGATAATGGATGTAAAAATGTCGTTATGGTTTAAATAATTAATTTAAATAAAGATAGGGTTATATCAATTAGTAATTGATATAACCCTATTTTCATTTATTGATATAAGCTTATTGATTACTCATGATGAAGCAGATGCAGATACTATATTTAAGATTACTTATAATTAGTATTTTTTTTGCTATGCGATGATACAAAAAATCAAAAATATGAAAGAAAAAATCATTTTTATGAAAGAAAGTTAACAAAAAAGAAGTAATATGATTATTTTTAAAGAATATATATTATATAAGGTTAGTGATTAAAAGTGTTTTTTAACCTAATTGACTTTATATAACATATCATTTTAATTAATTTATATAAGGATTTATATAGTGGTTAATATAAATTGAATTATCAATAAATTTTATATTATGCAAAAGGAGTGAGATTTTTGAATAATAACATTATACTTGAAATGAAAGGTATTAGTAAAAAATTCCCAGGAGTCTTAGCCCTTGATAATGTAGATTTTGAGTTAATGAAGGGGGAAGTACATGCACTATTAGGTGAAAATGGTGCAGGGAAATCTACCCTGATCAAGGTATTGTCTGGAGCACATCAGAAAGATAAGGGTAGGTTATTTCTTGAAAATAATGAAATTGATATACACTCTCCTAGACATGCGCAGGATTTAGGTATAAGTGTTATATATCAAGAGTTCAATTTAATTCCTGATTTGACTGTGGCAGAAAATATATTTCTAGGAAGAGAATCAACTTCTAATAATCTGATTAAAGATAATGAAATGACTGAGAAAAGTAGAGAGTTGTTAAAACAATTACATATAGATCTTGATCCTAGTATAAAGGTTTCTAAATTGGGGGTAGCAATGCAGCAGATGGTCGAAGTAGTAAAGGCCATCTCTATGGATTCAGAAATTTTAGTTATGGATGAACCAACAGCAGCTTTAGGTGAACATGAAACAGAACAGTTATTTTTAACCGTTAAGCGTTTAAAAGCGAGGGGTATTTCTATAATTTATATCTCACATCGTTTAGAAGAGTTATGGGAAGTAGCCGATAGGGCAACAGTATTACGGGATGGTCAATATATATCAACACATCAAATAAGTGAGACAGATGAAGATACACTTATTAAAGATATGGTCGGAAGAACATTAAGTAAACAATTTCCATATAAAGATAATCGGCAGTCTGAAGAAGTATTACGAGTAGAGGGTATCACACAAAAGAATAATTTAAATGATATATCTTTTAATCTTTATAAGGGAGAAGTTTTGGGTTTTGCGGGTCTTATAGGTGCTGGTAGAACAGAATTGATGAGATGCTTATTTGGAGCAGACAACTATGATAAGGGTAATATATTCGTTGATGATAGACTAGTAAAAATAGAATCACCTCAAGATGCCATAAAGCAGGGCATAGGTTTTATTACTGAGGACAGAAAAAATCAAGGTTTAATTTTAAATAGACCAGTTGATGAAAATGTTACTATTACCGATATTGATCAAGTTATGAAGGGTTTATTTATAAAAAAATCTATGGAAGAAAAATTAGTTAATAAATATATTGCTAATTTGAAAATTAAAACCCCTGGACTAAAGCAAGAAGTTAGGTTTTTAAGTGGAGGTAATCAACAAAAAGTTGTACTTGCTAAATGGCTATTAAGTAAGTCAAAAATCTTAATTTTTGATGAACCAACACGTGGTATTGATGTAGGTGCAAAAAAAGAAGTATATGAATTAATGAATAAATTAACGGAAAATGGTGTAGCTATTATTATGATTTCTTCAGAACTCCCCGAAATTTTAGGTATGAGTGATAGAATAATAGTAATGAGTCACGGGAAATTAACAGGTGAATTTCAAAAGGAAGATGTTGGCCAGGAGAAAATATTAAAATATGCAACTAAGGAGTGATAATATGGGGAAATTTATACAGAGGGTTAAAAGTTTTGCTGGAGAAGAACTTGGTGCATTATCAGGACTAATTCTTTTATGTATTATAATGACATTTGTATCTTCACATTTTTTATCTTTAAATAATATCATTAATGTTTTACGTCAATCTTCTTTAATAGGAATTGTAGCTGCTGGTATGACTTTTGTAATCATTTCAGGTGGTATTGATTTATCAGTAGGGTCAGTTTTAAGTTTGGCTAGTTGTATTACTGCCGGATTAATAGTCAATAATGGTATTGATGTTTGGTT
>JADQBV010000149.1 GCA_016278415.1 Halanaerobiales bacterium | reverse complement strand
GAAAAACTACAAGAACTAAAAGAGAAAAAAGCCAAGATAGAAAAAGGTGGCGGAGAAAAAGCAATAGAAAAGCAGCACAGCAAAGGGAAAAAGACAGCAAGAGAAAGAATAGAGGAGCTTTTAGACGAAGGAAGCTTTGTAGAAATAGACACATTTGTAGAACACAGATGTGAAAACTTCGGGATGGAAAAGAAGAGAATTGCCGGAGAAGGAGTAGTAACAGGATACGGAACAGTAGAAGGAAGACTAGTGTACATATTTGCCCAGGACTTTACCGTAATAGGAGGGTCCCTAGGAGAAATGCACGCGGCAAAAATAGTAAAAGCCCAGCAGATGGCAATGAAAGTAGGAGCACCGCTGATAGGAATCAACGACTCAGGAGGAGCAAGAATCCAAGAAGGAGTAGATGCCCTAAGAGGATACGGAGACATATTCTTTAACAACACAAAAGCATCAGGAGTAATCCCGCAAATATCAGTAATACTAGGACCATGTGCAGGAGGAGCAGTATACTCACCGGCACTAACAGACTTTATCTTCATGGTAAAAGACACATCAAAAATGTTTATCACAGGCCCACAGGTAATAAAAACAGTAACAGGAGAAGAAGTAAGTGCAGAAGAACTAGGTGGAGCAATGACCCACAACCAAAAAAGTGGAGTAGCTCAGTTTTACGACGAAACAGAAGAAGCATGCTTTAGTAAAATCAAGCACCTGCTAAGCTTTCTACCACAAAACAACTTAGAAACAACACCAAGACTTAAAACAAATGACGATCTAAACAGAATAGACGAAAAACTAAACGATTTAGTACCACCAAACCCAAACAAAGCATACGACATGAAAGAAATCATACAAACAATATCAGACAGTGGAGAATTCTTAGAATACCAACCATACTACGCACAAAACATAATAACAGGATATGCAAGAATAAACGGAAAAAGCGTAGGAATAATAGCAAACCAACCAAAAGTACTAGCAGGATGCTTAGACATAGACGCATCAGACAAAGCAGCACACTTTGTAAGAACATGTGACGCCTTTAACATACCACTAGTAAATCTGGTAGACGTACCGGGATTCTTGCCGGGAACAGGCCAGGAATTTGGAGGAATAATAAGACACGGAGCAAAACTACTATACGCATACTCAGAAGCAACAGTACCAAAAATAACAATAATAACAAGAAAAGCCTACGGAGGAGCATACATAGCAATGTGCTCAAGACACCTAGGAGCAGACATAGTATACGGATGGCCAACAGCAGAAATAGCAGTAATGGGACCATCAGGAGCGGCAAACATAATATTTAGAAAAGAAATAAACGCAGCACAAAACCCACAAGAAAAAAGACAAGAAAAAATAGACGAATACACAGAAAAAGTAGCAAACCCATACACAGCAGCAGCAAGAGGCTACATAGACGATGTAATAGAACCATCTCAAACTAGAAAAAGAATAATAAGTGCTTTAGAAATGCTAGCAGGAAAAAGAGAACAAAACCCAAAGAAAAAGCACGGAAACATACCAGTATAGAGGAGATGAAAAAATGATAGGAAACGAAGTAACAGGGATGGAAGCCCTAACCGTAACAGTATTTAGCATGGGACTAGTATTTCTAACCCTGTATGCAATATCCCTAATACTAGATGCATTCAAAGTACAAAGTGAAAGAGACCAAAGAGTGCAGGCAAAAAAAGAAGAAGCAAAAAAAGCTAAAGAAAAACCAGAAAAACAAGAGCCACCAGTCGTAGAACAAAAAGAAGACGATGGGGAACTAATAGCCATAATAACAGCGGCACTAGCTGCAAGTCTAAACACAAGTAAAGACAAACTAATAATAAAAAATATAAGACAAATACAGGATCCAACCTGGGCCCAAACCGGAAGAATCCAAAACATGAACTAGGAGGAAAAAAATAAAATGAAGAAGTACAATATAACAGTAAACGGAAAAACCTACCAAGTAGAAGTAGAAGAAATAAAAGGAAACGGACAATCACAACCTTCACAACCAGTACAAAGTACTCCACAAGCTGCACCAGCACCCACACAAGCTGCCCCAGCACAACCAGCTCAAGCAAAACCAGCAGCAGGAGCAAAAGACGTAACAGCACCAATGCCTGGAACAGTACTAGAAGTAACAGTAGAAGAAGGACAAGTTGTAAAAGCAGGAGACGTAGTACTAATACTAGAAGCAATGAAAATGGAAAACGAAATAACAGCAGACACAGACGGAAAAATAACAAAAATATACGCGCCAAAAGGAACCAGTGTAAACACAGGAGACGCACTAGTAGGACTTGAGTAAAAATAGGAGGTATTAGAAAACAATGGGAGAAATACTACAAGAATTTTACAATAGCACAGGATTTTCTCAACTAATAGATCCTAGTAAATGGATGGATATTCAAATAGGCTCATACCTAATAAAAATACCAGGGGAAATGATCATGATAGCAATAGCATGCATCTTTTTATACCTGGCAATCAAAAAAGGATATGAACCATACCTACTTGTGCCAATAGCCTTTGGAATGCTTTTAGTAAACCTGCCACTAGCAGGACTAATGGAAGATAGTGGACTACTAAAACTAATATACATAGGAACAGAAAAAGGACTCTATCCCCCTCTGATATTCTTATGTGTAGGAGCAGGAACAGACTTTGGACCCCTAATAGCAAACCCTAGAAGCATAATGCTAGGAGCAGCAGCACAATTTGGAATATTCTTTACATTTGTAGGAGCAATAATATTAGGATTTACAGGACCGGAAGCTGCATCAATAGGAATCATAGGAGGAGCAGACGGACCAACAGCACTATATCTAACAAGTATGCTTGCACCGGATTTACTAGGACCAATAGCAATAGCAGCATACTCATACATGGCCTTAGTACCAATAATACAACCGCCGATAATGAAACTACTAACAACAAAAGAAGAAAGACAAGTAAAAATGGAGCAGCTAAGACCAGTAAGTCAAAAAGAAAAAATACTATTTCCAATAATAGTAACAGTATTTACAGTACTACTACTACCATCAGCAGCCCCCCTAATAGGAATGCTAATGTTTGGAAATCTAATAAAAGAATCCCTAGTAGTACCAAAACTAACAGAAGTATCACAAAACTCGCTAATGTACATAGTAACAATATTTTTAGGACTAACAGTAGGAGCAAAAGCAGAAGCAAGACTATTTCTAACCCCTGCTACCCTTAAAATAATAGCCCTGGGACTAGTAGCCTTTTCCATAGGAACAGCAACAGGACTACTCCTTGGAAAAGTTATGTACAAAACAAGCAAAGGAAAAGTCAATCCACTTATTGGAGCAGCAGGAGTATCAGCCGTACCAATGGCAGCCAGAGTAGTACAAAAAGAAGGAAGAAAGTACAACCCTTCAAACTTTTTACTTATGCATGCCATGGGACCTAATGTAGCTGGAGTTATTGGCTCTGCAGTTGCTGCTGGTGTACTTCTTATGTTCTTTGGATAAAAT
>JADQBV010000197.1 GCA_016278415.1 Halanaerobiales bacterium | reverse complement strand
ATACTCCCCAATCTTTAATTTCTCTAATTTCATCTAAATTAGCTGTGTCAATAAAGAACTTCATTTAATCTAATCACTCCTTTTATGTAATAATATTTTTTTGTGAATCATCTATAATAGATAATCCCTATTATTTCTTTATTCTACCCTATACTATATTAAATCATAAATAGAGCCCTTTGTAAATCAATTTTAGATATTTTACAGAGTAAATTGCTTCACTTAGCTTATTTCTCCCATAAAATCTTTTTTATATTGTTTGAGCAACCCAAAAAAGTTATACTTTGGTTATATATTACTCTATTGTTATAAATTATACATTGAAGAAACCTTTGGTTTTCCGATATAATAGAGATTGTCCGGTTACTTATGTTATTCAAACAATTAATTCGGAAAAATTCCAAACATAGAAAGGGTGCCTGCAGGTGAGCCTATATAGAAAACATAAGAAAACAATATCGTCTTTACTACTAATATTTATATTATTACCATTCTTATTAATATTAACTACACCAACAGTCTATGCTGTAAATTCTGAACTGACTGAGAAATATCCCTGGTTAAAAGGGGTCCTCCTTCTACTTGTATCTTTTATTATAAACAAGTTTGTCGGAAATAACAACTCTGAACCAACTAATAATAATTACGACCAGGAAGATAATCCTATTATTATCGAAAACCATCTAAATGATACCACTAGAGAGGTACTTGGCTTCCATGTAAACTGGCTTTCACCTGAAGCAGACTCATATCAGGCATTAAGAGAAAACTCAAAAAACATTGATATGGTTGTTCCTTTTTGGTATACATTGAAACCGAATGGCGAGATTGAAACACGTTATGGTGGATATCAGTTTGAAGTAGATTCCTTCTCTAAAAACCGTAATATTAAAGTCCTACCATTAATTAATAATAATCAAGAAAATAATATGATTTTGGTAGACCCTGACACTAGGAGAAAAGCAGTAAATAATATTGTAGATATGGTTGAAAAGTACGATTTTGCTGGTGTTAATATTGACTTTGAATTTATTCCTACATGGACTCGTAATGGATATACATCTTTTATAGAAGATCTTTCATCTAAACTAAGAAAAATAAACAAAATGCTTACTATTTCAGTTTTTCCTAAAATTGATGTCCCTCTAGAAATGCATGGGGCCTATGACTTTGCAGCATTAGCTCCATTAGTTGATAGGGTGCTTCTTATGACATATGATAATCACTGGTCGAGTGGACCAGCTGGTCCTGTTGCACCAATAAGCTGGGTAGAGAAAAATATTCAATACACTTTAGAATACTTCCCCGAAAACAAAGTCTTATTAGGAATTGCTAATTACGGATATGACTGGGCAGGTGCATATGGGCAAGACCTTGGTTCAAAAAAAGCCCAGGAATTAGCCAGCGAAAAGGGTGCTAAAATAAACTGGCACGATACGTATCAAACCCCTTACTTTTATTACTGGGAAAACGAAGAAAAACATGAAGTATGGTTTGAAAATAGCAATAGTCTAGCATTTAAACTAGACCTTGTAGAAAAATATAACCTTAAAGGAATAGGGATTTGGCGCTTAGGTAATGCCACAGAGAGATTCTGGGATACCATTGAGGATAAACTAAAGAAATAAGGATTATTGACTTAACTCACCAGATATATTTTCTTGCATTTTCTCTTTTATATCAGATATCTCTAGACCAAGAGAAAACAAATAATAAAGTTTTGTCAAAGCGGCTTCTGTTGACATATCAAAGCCGCTTATAACCCCTGCTTCTTTTAAGACAGAACCAGCTTGATATGTATCAAGTTGTACCTTGCCAGATAAATTTTGTGTACAAGCAACTATAATAACACCTCTTCTAACAGCATCTTCTAACTCTTTGAGTATATTTGTGTTATTATAAGGTATATTCCCCACCCCATATGTCTGTAAAACTAATCCCTTCAAAGGGGGCTTCAAAATATTCTTTAATACTTCTGAAGAAATACCAGGAAAAATTTGAGTAGCTGCAATGGTGTTTTCTTCTATATTATTAAAAACAAGCTCCTTTCTCTTAGGTGATAATAAAAATAGTTCTTTATTAAGCTTGATATCAACACCTGCAATTCCTAAAGGAGGAAAATCTGGTGAATCAAAAGCATGCAAGCCATCAGCACTAACCTTTACCGCACGACACCCCCTTAACAACTTACCCCCAAAATAAAGGCAAACTTCTGGTATATCACAATTACCAGCTATAATCATTGCCGTAATCAAATTGTCCCGGGCATCGTTTCTTACCTGCTGTAAAGGGATTTGGGAGCCAGTAATGATAACCGGTTTACTTAATCCCCTTAACATAAAAGCAAGTGCAGAAGAAGTATAAGCCATAGTATCGGTACCATGTAGAACTACAAAACCATCATAATCTTGATAATTGTCTGCTATATCTGAAGCAATCTTAACCCAATTATATGGAACCATATTTGCTGAATCTAGCAGGGGATCATATTCTTTTATTTCATACTCTGGGACTTCACTACTTTTAAGTTCATCCATCTGCTTCATTTTTTCACTTAAATAACCAACAAGGGGCTTATAGCCGTTGTTACCTTTGACCATTCCAATGGTACCACCTGTATAGGCTATATATATTTTTTTCATCATATACCCTCCACTATTATTACCTTTCATATAATATAATATCTTTTCCGAATAATTATTACTTATACAAAATCAAAAATACTTTTAAAATTGAAATAAAAAAGCAAATCCCTTGGCATAAATTGCTTTAGAACTTGCTTTTAATAATTACATATAGAGTTTTCCTGGGTATCAATTAAATTAATTATGAAAGTTTAACAAGTCCCATCTTAAGGGAAAGAATAACAGCTTGAGTCCTATCATTAACAGATAATTTTTTAAGTATATTACTTACATGGTTTTTAACAGTTTTTTCACTTATAAAGAGCGTCTCAGCAATATTTCTGTTGCTCATACCTTTTGCTAACAACTCCATAACTTCCTGTTCTCTGGTACTCAATTCTTCTAATTGACTGCTTGAAGCAGCAGTTTCTGATACTTGATCTTCTACAGTACGAGGAAATACCTTCTCGCCGCTTATTACACGTTCAATTGACTCCCTTAGCTCTTCTGGTTTGATATCTTTTTGTATAAAACCCTCAGCACCAGCTCTAATTACTTCATAGACATATTCCTCACCATCATGAATCGTTAGAATCAAAACCTTTACTTCTGGGTTAATCTCTTTAATTTTCCTTATTGTAGTAATACCATCCATTCTCGGCATATTTAAATCCAATAAAACTAATTCTGGTGATAATTCCCTGACCTTATTAACAGTATCTAAACCATCACCAGCTTCACCAACTATTTCTATATCATCATATAATTCCAGCAATTTACAGATACCCTCTCTTACTAGATCATGGTCATCAACTATTAAAACTCGAGTCATCATTTAATTCGTCACTCCTTTTTATTGGCAATAGTATTTTAATAATAGTTCCTTTATTAT
>JADQBV010000090.1 GCA_016278415.1 Halanaerobiales bacterium | reverse complement strand
ATACAACCTTATAAAATATAGATATCACCTTAATAATTATATGATTTTTAATATACCTACTAATGTGAGTGGTAATCTAATTTATAAACCGGTTTGCAATTTACATATATTTCTTGTTCTGTTTTGTTTTACTAAGTCTTGTTTTATTTAATTTCACTAAATCTTGTTTGTCTATTAACGTTAATTACAACTGATAATTACTACAAATTTACAAATAAATTAAGGCTATCTTAACTCAATATTTTAAAATTGCCACTTAACGCTAATAAACAGAATAAATAAAGGAAATTATCGTAATAACGTCTTTCATCTGTACGAAGTGGAGTATTCCAAAATCGATCAACAGATTTTTTTGCTACTGAACCATCATTAGCCAGGGAAGCCATTGCGTTTGTTGCAATTAAAGCAACATCATGCAAGTAATCTGGCATATCAAGTTCTTTGCCATCAATAGAATATTTTGTAAAGTCTTCTCTATCTTTATCAACAAAAAAAGATTGAATGTTCTTCGCTTGTTCTCTCTGCCATGAATCGGCCTTAAACCATTCATAATCTACAGCAATATTCATAGCAACACGATATGCATCACTATAAAAATCTCCATGTCCTCGACTTTTTTCTGGACTACCATCATAATGGGCATATTCTGCTGATAAACCAGTTTCAGGGTGACAGGCTTTTTTTAGATATTCCCTACTAGCTTGAGCTGCCTCTGCCCAAAATTCACTATCTTCAGGGTTACCCCAAAGAGAAAACAATTCATAGAAATGTGGTAGATGATAAGAAGGATCACTAAAATCGCACTCTGGAATAAACTTAATTAATTTATTCTCTGGATCCCACATCGGATCTCCTGATTTTCCGTTTTCACCTTTATGAACTACTTCATGTAAGATATCCTTTGCTTGCTCACTATAATTAAATGGTTCTGGTCCATCGCCCCATTTATTTGAAGCAAATAATAAAGCCATGGCAAAGTACTCTTCACCATCTGGTGCTGGACCCTGGGCATTTCTATTTCCATTAAGATCACATGACCAGGCAAAATATCCTTTATAGTTACCACTATCATGCCACATATAGGTTTTTGTCCACTTCCAGAGTCTATCAAATACATCCTTATCATCCATCTGTACAGCTATCATCATCCCATAAGACATACCTTCAGTTCTGACATCGTTGTTACCGGTATCAGTAACATAACCCATATCTTCTCCTACTGTCTCATAAAACCTTAATTTCCCATCACTAAAAAACAATTCATGCCAGGTGTTTTTTACCTTTTCTTCAATCTCAGTTTCTGAGTAGCCATATTCCTTAAATACGTTTCGGTACTCTCCTGTATAAAATGCTCCTTTTTTATTAGACAAAATAATCTCTCCTTTTATATTATATTTTTATTTAGTCTATTTCAATGTTAAAAATTGCAATATTATATTCTCAACTGTGGAAAAAAATATAAGAAGTTTGTACTATTAAAAATTTAATATATACTTACTATTTTTTATAAAAACTCTCTGGTGGACCTAAGTAACTGTCCTTTAACCCACCTAGATCAAGGACAATTTTCTGTATAACAAACCCAGGGTCTATCATTCTAATCTTAAGTGTATGAAAACCAGTTTTGTCAATATGGTGAATTGATTTAGTCTTATGTACATTCTCCATAACACTTTCACACCAATAAGGGCATGAATGATGGCCATCATATTCCTTTGGAAAAGTATCTACAATCTCTACTTCCTTATCATCAAAAGAAATGGCATATCTTAAGCCATGATCCCGGTTTATATTTAGACTTGGTGCTGTATATACAGTAGCTTTCACCTTACCTGTAGTAAAAAGATAAACTTTATATTCTAAGAAAGGTCCTTGGGTAGCCTCTACTACACTTTCAGCAGTGCTTGGTGAAACAAATAAAGAAGACAATGTCCTGCCGTAATCATCTATCTTCTCCCACGAAACACCATTAAATGACTCTTTCTTATAATAATGTTCAGCTTCAATTGATATATATCCATTACTCTCTACAAACGTCATTTCTTCTAATCCAGATATCTCAGGCTGAACAGGATTAAAGACACTTAGTCCAACTATAAATTCTTTTCCTGTACCCATTATAGTCATTTCACTTTTGATATCTTTTCCCTTAGGAACAGCATCCCAATCTATACTGATCCAGATTCTTTCCTGCTTATCTATACTTCCTTTTAATTTGCTTAAATTTATCCAGGAATCTTTTACAGTAATATTAAATTGAAAAGCTTCTTTTCCTTTATTAAAAATTTCAAAATAAAACTTATCATTTTCATACACGCTAAAATTTGCTAACGAAGCCGTCTTGTCCTCATCTCTTAGGGCTTGATGATCACCTTCAAGGTAAACACCCATCTCTGCTGATGAAGTACTTATATTAATCCTTTGAACATCAGGCATAATATTCTTAGTAGGTCCTCGCCAGTTAGATTTCCCTATATGTGGCTGAAGCATCATCCCATCCCATTTACCATTAGACATTTCTTTATTATAGTATTCTGTATCTGCAGCTTCATTTTCATATACCGCTTCTGTTAAATCATCAAAGTCATTTGCAACTATCCTACCTTGTTCATAATAAAACTTGTTTTTAGCAGCAAATATATGCATTTTTAATACATTTCTACTAGCCCTACAAGGATATAAAACTAACTGATAAAAAGCATCATTCTTTTCCATTGATAAATCATTATAGATTTTTTCTGCTTTCTCAACAATATTATCATAATCTGCTAATACCCTTTCTGCTTCACAATAATTTATTAGACTATATGTTTTCTCATCTACTAGCTCAGGTTTTCTTCTTCCATTATATTTAGTGTATTTAAGTAATATTTCTGAAATTTCTTCTGCATATTTATCTCCGAATTGTTTTCTAGCCCAATCGCAAGCATATTTATTTATATCTCCATGACCCCATTTATCTATGGCCCAGGCCATCTCCAGGAAAAAATCTATGGGTAGTTCCATTGGCTTAAGATCACCAACATTTACAATCCAGATTCTTTCCACTCCATAATGATAAGTCATCTGCATCTGCTCCCATATTTTCTGTAAGGGAACAGTATTAATCCATTGATAGGATCTGGGACCTCCAACATAATCAAAATGATAATACATGCCATAACCACCTACACGGTGCCGTTTTTCTTTTGTAGGCAACATTCGGATATTAGCAAAATTATCATCAGCAAGTAATAAGGTTATATCTTCAGGTATCTTCAAACCTTTTTCATAAAACCCCTGGACTTCTTTATATAGTGCTAATAATTGAGGAACATTAGAAACATCATCATCAACTAGTTCTGCTATTATTTCACGCTGGTCATTTATTATCTTTTCTAAAATAGGTCTACCTTCCTTAGAACTTTCGTCTTCAACCATAGCTTCATCACCATCTCCACGCATACCTACGGTAACAATACCTTCATAGTCTTTTACCCTTTTTAAACCAGCTTGCCAAAATTGATATATATTTTTATTGTTACTAATATAATTCCAATCACCTTTTCCGACTTTACCCCATTCTTCCCAACTCCGCATCATTGGTTCATGGTGTGAGGTTCCCATCACAATACCATATTTATCAGCCATTTTAGGATTCAATTTGTCCTCTTCATTAAAAACCCTTGGCTTCCACATAGCAGGCCATAAATAATTTGCTTTTAGTCTCAACAAAAGCTCAAATACCCTTACATAAAAGTGGTGATTAAAACTACCATACTTTTTTTCAACCCAGGTGGTAAGGCTAGGAGCCTCATCATTCAAAAATAACCCTCGATATTTAACAGATGGTTCACCGTATTTATATGTACCTGCTTTCACGTAAATATTTCTTTGTCGTTCAACTGCTACATCAGCCCACCAATACCATGGAGAGACACCAATCTGTTGTGACAATTCATATATTCCAAATATAGTACCTCTCTTATCACTACCAGCAATAACAAGTCCTTTCTCTACATTAGGTAAAGGATTATTTATCACTTGTATGGTAAATGATTCCCACTTATTAATTACATTATCAAGGTCTAACTTTCCTTCTTTATTTAAACTATCTATAATCTTACTTTTCCCGATAGTACCTATAAATATAGTTTGTTTAGAAAGATTATTCTTATCATCTTTAATCTTAGGAGCTCGTAATGTTACCCTGTTAAGATCGTTTTTTAAATCTTCTGTTGCCCTCTTAACACCCCAAAAATCTCCCTCTTCAACGAACAGATCAGCTAAAATATCATTTTTGACTAGTGTAAAATCAGATCTATTCTTTTCTTTACTTTTAAAAGTAATCATAGTTTTTTCCCCTTGTCCGTAATTTCCACAAAAAGTCTTCTAGTTAATCTATATACTGTGAACTTTTATTACAGAAGTATATTTAGAAGTATAAGTTATAGAACCAGTGTTGTAGAACATATCTCGAAAGGATAAAAGGATTAGTGTAAGTTATAGTGCTAGACTTTGTCCAGGCTCAATTTTTACTGCTTGCCCCTCAACACCTATCCAAACAGTGGTAGCAGATGGGTTAAATAAAATATCTCTATTAATACTAAATTTTAAATTCCTTAATGCCTTTATATAATCAAGGATTTCAATGTTACTTGCATACCATATTAAATCATCATCTGCTATCATTTTACAAAACTCTTCGATTAAATCCCAGTTATCATTTCTATCAAATTCAAAACTATGTCCCCAGACATAAAATAAGGGCATTTGTTTCCATTCACTAAGGTTTTTAAATTCCTTATATTTTTCTATTAAATTTTGGTCATGATGGCATGTGGGGTCCCAGGCTAAAAAGTTTTCAGGAAGATTAAAATTTCCATGTGAATTTACTGTTCTAGAATATTCAATACCAAGTAAGGGAAGAGTTTCTATTAAATTTTTGTTATAGTCCCCAAAAGGATATGACATACCACGGACTATATAATTTGCCAAGTCCTCTAATTGCTTTCTGTCTACAATTATTTCATCTACTAATGTTTCATTAGGTATCATGGTAAGAGATGGATGATTCAGTGAATGGGCAGAGATCTCATGTCCTTCAAATAAATCACTTATCTCATCACTGTTTAAAAAAGGCTCTGAATCAAGTTTGGCAGAATTTAAGTGGAAGGTACCTTTAATTCCATATTTATTAAAAATCTCAACAAGCCTTCTATCATATATTTGACCATCATCATAACTCATAGTTAATGCTTTTTTCTTTCCGTCAGGATAGTAGTTGAATGATATTTGCATATTTTTATATCTCCTTTTGAAAGCGCTAATAAATCAATTGTAAAACTATTCAATATAGAGGTGTTTTAATTAAGCTCACCCTTAATTTTTAATGTTACCATAGAATGTGCTGGTATTGAAATTTTTTTATTTTCTTTTAATGGACCAAGTTCAACAAACTTTTCACCATCATTTACAAAGACTGATTGATATATTTCGGTATCTAATATCATAAAATTAGGAAAGGTTAGTGTAATTTCTTTCTCTAAAATGAGTGTATTAATAGCAACAAAAACTAATTCCTTTTTGTCAGGGGAAATAAAAGCTGACACTTTTATTTTGTTAGAACCACCATTAACATCAACCCTTTTATATCCTTTTCCTATAAATTTAGAATAATGCTGTAATGCATAATACTCTTCTGATTTATAATATCCCTTATCAGTCCTCCATTGAGTTTTAAACCAGGGATTTTCTAAAACTACCAGTCCACCATTATCCCAAATTAAATCCCAATATAGATATGCATTAACATTCTCTTCTGTAAGTGCATTATGAATCAACCAGGCTGTTTTAAATCCGTTATCACCACGTTCAAATTCTGTTTGAAATTTTGGCATATCCTTATATTTTTTATCTAATTGCTGCATATTATAACGAAAAGATGTGGGGTTAGAATGAGTTCCCCCTCTATATAAGTGATGAGCAATTCCATATATATAATCTATATTCATTTCTTCCAGATAATTATAAAACTCAGTATAACCCATCCCAATAGTTTCAGGACCTAATAATTTAGGTGGATCCTCCATTTCTTTATTTAACTTTTTGTACACTGCATCTAGGGCCTTATCATACCCAGCAAATTCATCTGTCTCAGTAGGCATAAAAAGACAGGAATTCCAATCGGCTTCATAATCAGGCTCATTTTGTATGCTAATATAATCAGCAACTATACCTACTTTTTCGTAGGCCTTCAAAGAATCATACCAATAGTCAGCAAACTGATCATAAACATACTCCCCATTTACTTTCTTTAATGTACCACCATTCTTTACATCATCATTGCTCTTTAATTCCCGTGGTGGTGCCCATGATGTTATTAAAATCTTCACAGGATAGCCTAAAGATTTTTCTGCCTCTTCAACAATCTCTTCAGTGTATTCACCCACTCTACTACGTTTACCATACCAATTCTGCAAACGTAAAATATCTAAACCCAACTCCTCAAATATAACATCATATATCTCTTCTTTATTAGGATGCGCCGTCAAGAAATTATCATACCAGGCTATAGAAGCCCCAAAACCCACCATCTCCTGATAAGTTTTATTTGTATCAATGGTATATTCATTCTCAACTTCAACTGACAGTATAGGAAGTGATATATATAATATCAGTATAATTATAATTAATAACCTTAATAAAGATTTATGCATAAGTGCTCCCCCTTTTTATTCTAATAAACCTTGATATTCAAACCAATCATAATCAGCATAGTTTTCACTTTTCTTACCATTACTACTTGCATACATTCCTATATAAGTACCTACAAATCCACCGGCAACATCAGTACTTAAAATTCTGCCATCAACTTTTCGCTTTAATATCTTCATATCTTTAGAGTCATTACCATAGTAAAAACTATAATCCTGACCATATGCCTCTATCTTGAGAAATATCTTTTCTAATTCATATTCCACTGAAACTATTACTTCATCTACTCCTTCAGAGCACTTTATCAACTCTATGTACTGTTTTTTTTCATGTTTTGTCCTAAGAAATCTGAAATGAAATTCATTACTTTGCAGTAATACTAAACCAGCTGTATCGCATTCATTTTCAGGAGTAAACTCCATAAGAGACATAGCAGAAAAATTGATATGTTCTTGTCTTCTTCCAATAAAAGAAGGCGCCTTCAGCTCTGTTAACTTTTCTTCTTTTAAATATAATCTTAGATGCCCTGGCCTTGTTTCAAGATCATAATCCTTTTCAATAGATGAACGTAGTGTATTCCATTTATAATCTAATGTCTTATTATCAAAGTTGTCGGTTGCACTATCTACTAAGAATTGATGTTCTGGTAAATCAGGCACTGGATATGAGGACTCCACTTTACCGGTACCAGGACTTATAACAGGCCATCCATCCTCCCATGTTAATGGTGCTAAGAATGTTTCTCTTCCCAGATTACAGTAAGACCCACCATACGGACGCGAAGCCAATAAAACAATCCACCACTCATCATTTTGTGTATTGATAAGGTCTCCATGTCCTACATTAACAATAGGAAAACCTTTTCCCAGGTGTCTATGTGTCAAAATAGGGTTAGCTGAATAACCCTCGAAAGGCCCTGTAACCATTTCACTACGAGCAATAGTAATTGCATGCTCACGGCCTGTACCACCTTCAGAAATCATTATATAATAATAGCCATTTTTCTTATAAAGATGGGGTCCTTCAGGCCAGATAACATCGACCATGGCACCTTTCCATAATGTATATTTCTCCCCTATTAGTTTCATTTGCTGGAGATCGATTTCCTGTAACCATATTTCCCAATCACCAGGATACTTTTCACCTGTTGAGGATGGTCGTGTTCCTGTGTAGTAGACCTTTCCATCATCGTCAAAAAATAAAGAAGGATCAATTCCAGGTGCATCAAGTAACCAATATGGGTCTGACCATGATTTGGCTGGGTCTTCTGTAGTAACTATAAAGTTTCCTCCACCATCAACATTTGTTGTAATTAGGTAGTAAACTCCTTCATTATATCTAATGGTAGGGGCAAAAATACCTCTAGAATGACCAACAGAACCCAAATTTAATTGTGATGGTCTATCAAGCACATGTCCTATTTGATTCCAGTTAATCAAATCCTTGCTATGAAAAATTGGGATTCCTGGAAAATATGTAAAAGATGATGTCACTAAATAGTAATCATCATTTACCCTGCATACTGAAGGGTCAGGATGGAAACCGGTTAATATTGGATTTTTAAAAGTGATATTTTTATTAATATATTGCATGTCCTCTACTATCCCCTTTGATTTATAGGTTTTGTTTAATTTAATCTATTGTAAACTTTCTGATATATATATATCCATATATAGGCTATAATCTAATTTTACATAAATATATTATAATAACATTTATAGTCTGTCCCTGTATTGATAGATTCTCAACTTTCACAGTAATATGAGTATATATACCTTTATTAATAGACTTCGGTTAAAGTCAACTGTGAAAGTTGAGATTTATACTTTTTTTATTGAAAAACTTAATTATTTTTGAATAAATTTTACAGTAATATTTGAATTCATTACTATAGTTTTTAGTTTAGCAATATTTATTTACTTGCTTCAATTACTTCCCAGAATGCTTCCTTTGGTTCGTGATTATCATCAAATAATAATGGCCAGTTATTCCTGTTCTGTACAGGGAAATTATCTAACCATGTACTATCATCTGCAACACCCCATAAAGTAACACCTGTCACATCATCAGAATACCTTTTAAACAGATTAAAGAGTGTTTTATAACGTTGATTCTGTTTTGCAATCATATCCTCAGTTGGTTTATCTAATTTACGATTATCACCCCAAGGATAAAGAGACATATCTAATTCAGTTATCTGTACTTCCAGACCTAATGAGGAATATTTCTCAATTGCCTTCATAATCTGAATAGTAGAGGGATCCGATATATTCCAATGTCCCTGAAGTCCTACACCATCAATTGGAACTCCATCATCTACTAATCCTTTTACCATATTATATATTTTATTCATTTTTCCTGGATTAGCAGCATTATAATCATTATAGAACAACTTAGCATCAGGGTCTACTTGATGAGCATATTCAAAGGCTTTTTTTATGAAGTCTTCACCAATAATCTGATACCATGGATTCTCTTGCCTATATACTTCCCCTGAACTATCAGAAATTGCTTCGTTTACTACATCCCAGGCATAAACGTCACCTTTATAGTGACCCATAACTGTTTCTATATGTGTTTTCATTCTTTCAAGTAGTACCTCGCGTGAAACTTCATCACCGTTATCACGGAATACCCAATTAGGAGTTTGACTATGCCATACAAGCACATGCCCTCTAACTTTCATATTATTTTCTTTAGCAAGTTTTACTATTTCATCAGCTCTTTCAAAAGTAAACCTTCCTTCTGATGGTTGCAAGTGGTCAAATTTCATCTCATTTTCAGCAGTCAAACTGTTAAAATGTTTTTTTATTAGACTACGATGTGTATTAATAGTTCTTGAACTTACAGCTACTCCAATAGGAAAGTACTCCAGATAGGATTCAGATAAAGATGGTATTTCCTCCTCTGATTGTGCAAAAACACCAACTGCATTGATAATAGTTAAAGAAAATATTATTACCAATACTAATATTAAAGATCTAACTTTGTTATTTCTCATTATTTTTACCCTCCATTATAAGATTTTTAAAATTCAACAATTCTCCAGAAAGCCTCTTTTGCTTGATGATTTTCATCAAATAATAAAGGCCAATTTTTTCTATCTCTGACTGGAAAATTGTCAAGCCAGGTATAGTCATCAGCTACTCCCCAGAGAGTTACATTACCGATTACATCTTTATACTCTCTAAATATTTGAAATATCTCTTCATAGAATTCATTTTGTTTTATTATCATTTCCTTACTTGCTTCTTTTAATTTCAGATCTTTATCCTTACGACCAAATACCGAGATATCAAGTTCAGTAATGTGAATCTCTAAACCAAGAGAGGCATATTGTTCAATTGCCTTTTTAATATCATCATAATTATAATCAACAATATTCCAATGACCCTGAATTCCTACACCATCAACTGGTATATCTCTATCTATCATACCCTTTAATAATTTATATATTTTATCCCTTTTCCTAGGTATGACTGCATCATAGTCATTGTAAAAAAGTAAACTATCAGGACTTAGTTCTCTTGCCATAAGGTAAATTTTATCAATGTAATTTTCTCCTAATATTTCTAACCACTTAGTTTTCCTTAATAATTGGTCTCCTTTATCTTCAATTGCTTCATTAAGGACATCCCAACAATAAATATCTTTAGCAAAATGTTTAAAGACAATACCCATATAGTCACTCAGCCTTTTTAGTAATATTTCTGATGAAACTTTAGAGCCCTTATCATCTACAAAAATGTGATTAGATGTTTGATTGTGCCAGACTAATGTATGTCCTCGAACTAATTTATTATTATTAATAGCAAATTCTATCATCGAATCGGCTTTAGTAAAAGTGTATTTATCTTTTTCTGAATGTAATGATATTGGTTTCATTTCATTCTCAGCTGTAATGCTATTAAAATGTTTTTTAATAAGTTCTTGGTGGGTTTTTAAAGCAGGTGTATTTACTGCAGCACCTATTATAAAGTAGTCTTGATAAATATCAGATAATGATGGTATATTTTTTTTAGTCATCTCAATCCTCTTTCCATTTTTTGATTTATTAATACTGCTATATCAATCTATACCAGAAGTACCCATGGTTTCAACAATCTTAGATTGATTGAATAGAAATAGTATAATTGGTACTAACATTAAAATAAAAGATACCGCACCAGCTACACCTGCCCTAGCAATACCACCAGCCTGAATCTGAAATAATGCATATGGTAGTGGTTTTAATACTTCACTATATATATAAAAGCCACCCTGGTCACGCCATAGCATCTGAAAAGATAATATCATTAATGTTAGCCATGCTGGTTTCACATATGGCATGACAATTCGCCAAAAAATTCCTAATTTACTGGCTCCATCAATTGTAGCTGCTTCTAATATAGAATCTGGAATCTGACTCATAAACTTACTCATCAGGTAAAATCCAAGACTATACTGCCATGCAGGAACTATCATTGCAGCCAGACTATCGATCCAGCCAAGATTTGACATTATCAAATAAGTTGGAATTCTGGTTACCTGTGGTGCAAACATCAGTGATAGTACAATCATCCTACTAAAAATTTTTTTTCCAGGGAATTCATGTTTGGAAACTACAAAAGCACCTAATGATGCAATAAGTACATGACCACCAGTACCAAGGATAACAACTAATAACGAATTCGATAGATATCTACTAAAAGGAACCCAGGACTCTGACATTAAAATAATTAGATCCTTAAAATTAGCTAAGGTCGGGTTACTAACATAAAAACGTGGTGGAAAGAGAAAAATCTCATTTATTGGCTTAAAAGCAGTACTAACAATATATATTAAAGGTAATGCCATAATTGCTGCACCAATACATACTACGAAAAACAAAGCTAAGTCTCCACCAGTAGAGCGACTGACTTTCTTTTTTCTTATAGAAAAATTTAATTTCATCTTATTCACCCACCTTATCTAGGAGACGTTGAACACCTTTTTGCGCAAATACCATTGTAAAAAATAAAATAGTAGCTA
This sequence comes from Halanaerobiales bacterium, assembly GCA_016278415.1. The sequence goes on along the minus strand of JADQBV010000090.1, from coordinate 22,384 downwards.
TAGTAGCAGCATATCCCATTTCGAATCTTACACTACCATAATCCATCAGATGTGTTACTATAGTACGGGCTGCATAATCAACACTTGGGAAACCGGCTAAAGCTATCGCCTGTTGACTGGCAGCAAACGATTGGGTTATAGCCATAATTGCACCAAACATCAACTGTGGTCGCATGCTTGGCAATGTAATATACCATAACTCCTGCCATCTATTTTTCACACCATCAATAGCCCCAGCCTCGTATAACTTACTATCTATATTCTGCAAACCTGCAATAAATACTAAGAATGCTGTACCAAGACTCATCCACATTACAACACCTATAACAATAGCTAATATATATTTGGGATCAGTTAACCACAATATAGGTTCATGAGTAATTCCAAGACTCATTAAGACGGAATTAGCCCAACCATATGCGTCACTACTAAACCATATCTGGAAAACCATAAAGGCATTACCGGCTATGGATGGACCATAAAATAAGAGTGTGAAAAAAGCCCTAATTTTTGGTCTAAACTCATTAACCATCCATGCAATCATTAAACAAGCCATATAACTTAAAGGTCCAGTTACTATGGCGAAAACAAATGTATTCTTAAGGGCTATCAAAAATACATCATCTGCTAGAAACAATCTTACATAATTCTGCCAACCAATCCATTTAGGCATCTCCAACATATTATAATGAGTGAAACTAAGCCCGATTGACAGCAAAACTGGCAAAACTGTAAAGGTAAAGAATAATATTCCGAAAGGTGCTAGAAAAAGATAAAGTTGCCTACTTTCGATTACTTCTCTTTTCAACTTCTGCCATCTATGTGAAATACGATTTTTAAATGATACTTTACTTATACGGGATTCTAGATTCAACATAATCGCCTCCTTTTATTCCCACCAGATATATAGGTCTTTATTTTTTTTATATTGTTTCATTATTTTATCAACGTCTGTCTCTAAACCAAATTCTGCACGTTTTATTGCTATTTCATCATCGATAACGCGTACATAATCTAGTAGAACTTTTCGCGCTTCTTCCTGTTCATTGATTACCTTTCTAAAGGCATTATCTAAATGTCTACCTGTCATATATCCTCCAGGAACCTCAGGAACACCTTTTACATACTGCCACTGTTCAGTTATCACATTAAGCTCATTTACAGTCCAAGGCAGCATCTTGACAGCATCCATATTAGCAGAGGGATAACGTGCAGCTATACCCATAATACTTTCTAATTCAAGTCCATAACGGGATTGCACTTCTTTACTACTCCACCATTTTAGAAATTTCCAGGAAGCCTCTTTATCTTTAGAATCCTTCAATATCATATCAGCAGAACCAGCCCTAAACTGCATAGCACCATTAGGAATAGTTCTATTAATAGTACCATCTTCATTACGTGTACCTGGTATCAATGTAAATCCCCATTTACCTCTTATTTCAGGTGCAAACACTTGCAAATAACCATAAAATGGGTAATTACTATATACCAGAGGCATCTCACCACTCCTAAAACGGTTTGGCATATTATATTGTATTGGAATCTTATATAATTCATAAAGGTCAGTCCACTGTCTAAATGCATCGACTGATTTCTCACTATCAAGACTTGTCTTTACACCATCAGGCAAATATAAATTTTCTCCCCGTTGATATAGAAAAGCAAGAAATGGGTTTATACCAGGAAAAGAAGATAAACTACCTGCACCAGCAGCGGTCCCAATTGCTGCTCCAGCATTACGCCTTACTGCTAAATCATTAATAGGAAGACCAAAATTCAGATTCTTTTTCTGTAATTCAGGTATAATTCTAAAAACATCTTCCCAGGTTTCAGGAATACCTATACCAAGTTCATCTAATATATCCTTCCGATAAAATAGCATTGGAAAGACTTGTTGCTGAGGAAGTGCATAGACATCATCCCTAAATGTAAATGGTACTAAAGCACTTTCATGAAATCTTTCTTTTACCTCTGGAAAATCTTCAAATTCTGTCAGATCAACAACAGAATTACGTAATGCAAAATTTATAGGACCAGAGGCCTGAATACCAAGAGCAACATCAGGACCACGGTCAGCTAGGGTAGCAGGTAAAAGAACACCTAAATTAACCAACTCAAGGTTTACGAAGATACCAGTCTCTGGTGTGAAACTATCTTCTATCATTTTCTTTAATACCTGTGCCTGATCCCTACCAGCTACAATCCAAACTTTTAAAGGCTTCTGACCTGAGTCACTTTTATCATATACATCACCTATACGGTCATAATCAACAAAATATGAAGCAACATATTTTTTGATCTCATGAATCCCTACTTCTAAAAAACTCGGTTGTGTTTTAGGCATTCGATTATCTGGTGATGCTACAATCAGATAATCAAGAGTAAGTGGTTGATTTTTTGCTTCCATTATCCAGGCACCCAAATTTGCTAGATTATCACGAAAGGAGTTAATCCTTTTTTTGATTGTCTTGGGTTCTTCGGACATATCTATAAATTGCCTGGCAAACTCTATCATTCTTGCAGCCTGTTCACCAACCTCGCCTGTATAGCTCTGTAATTGATCAGCTATATTTCTTAATACAATACCCTCTTTGTTTAGATTTTTTAAGACCCCAGGAATACGTTTTTCCAGTTGATAATCCCTATATGGATCAGGGGTAGCAGAAGTTATCATTAATATTTTTCTGTATATATTGTTTAATTCATATAAACTATCTTCAGCTTTTCTAATAATAGGGGCCATATCGCCTAAGGTTACTTCCAGGCGAATCCTATGTTTTCCTTTAGTAAGATAGAATAAATATGGTTCTCCATCGTCTATATTCTGTCCTGGAACCATCATTAAATAACGATTAGAAAATTTAAATTGTAGAGTATTGGCTTCTTCAAAAGGAAGATTACCATCTATATAAAGCCTTCTACTTACATAACTACCACGCAATAAATTCTGTTTAGCCTTTATACCAATTTTATACAAGCCATTTCTTGGCACCTCAAATTCCCATTCTACCCATTCGCCTGGCTTTTGCCAGCGTGTACCACCTATTGTATTTAATCTTAGTTCTGCGTGATGGTAAGGCTCTACAGTTGGGTCTGATAGATCATCAAAAGGAATAATAGATGAGGTAGATTTAGCTATCATATCCTCAGCTTGAATCTTCAGCATAAAATCTTTTACATCCTGATATTTTTTTTCTTTGTATTGTTTATTCAATTCTTGATATCTTTGGCTTTCTTCTTTCTGATATATCTTTATATCACCCAAAACTACAGGTTCTTTATTAGAAATTATACGTAGAGTGTTTTTGCCTTTTTTAAAATAAAACCTATATGGCTCATTATAATAACCTAAACTATCAGAAACATTAATGTTAATCCATCTAGGTATTTCTTCTTGAGCAGCGGCAATTTCATTACCACGATTATCTATCCTTACTTCACTGGCACTATGCCATACACGGTAAAGGTCAAATAGCTTTACTCCCATAAATGGAATATGTCCATTTATAGATATACCACGACTTATATCTGAACCTTTACCTTTAATTGGATAATAGTTTAGTGCTATATTATATAAGCCAGCCTCTTCTATCATAAATTCCCATTCTACATATCCTGTTTCCTCAGTCTTAATAACCTTACCTTGATAACCCTCAAAATTCATTAATATTTCTATATCCATATTGCTATCTGTATAATTTTTTGCTTCTACTATAATTTCTTTATCAGGAAAAGGGGCATCAGGATATTCTTGTAGATAGGTTTCATATTTAATTACTTCTTCATAATCAAGTGAACCTCCGATATCTGCATAAACAATATTGTTAGAAAAGCAAAATATTAAAATCAATACAATAAGTATATTTATAGTCTTTTTATAAAAATATTTTTCCATCAGTTTTACATCTCCTTGCCTTAAGATTTTCTATCCAACAATACCGCTTCTTTCAACACTTTCAATAAAGTATCTCTGCATAAATGAGTATAATATAAGAAGTGGAGCAATCACTAAGATCATTCCAGTATTATCAATCAATGAGGTATATTGATCCCCTTGCATTTCAGTAGCTGCTGAGCCACCAGTCACCTCTTGTATTACATTGTTTGAAACAACATCAAGGGCCATTGGTAGGAATTGTCCTCCACCCATAAATAGACCAATGAATAGATAATCATTCCACTGCCAGACAAAAGCAAATAGAAATACTATTACAAGACCAGGTACAGCTCCAGGTAACATTATATAGAGAAAGGTACGAAGCAAACCAGCACCATCTATATAAGCAGCCTCCTCTAATTCCCGTGGCATACCCTTAAAAAACTGTCTCATAATGTATATGAATAAACCATTCTTTAACCCAACCCCTGTCAGCGAAGTAAGAATAAAGGGCCAATAGGTACCTACTAAATTAAACCCTGTACCAGGTAGTAAACCATATAGGTCAAAAAACCTAAAGTTTAAATAAAGGGGTATTAAAATCATCTGAGGTGGAACTATTAATGTCAAAAGAACTAATACAAAGATTAGGTTCTTCCCTTTGAAATCAAATCTAGCTAATCCATACCCAACAAAAGTACAGGCAATTAGTTGTAAGACACTAACAACTGTTGTCAACAATAACGAATTAAAAAAAGTGGTTGGATAATCCATATGCCTCCAGACCATTTTATAATGTTCTAAAGTAAAATTCCTAGGAATCCATTTTACTGTTTGATCATATAAATCTCTAACTGACATAAAAGAGTTAGAAAACTTAACTATTAATGGTAACAATATCATATATGAAATCCCAATCAATAATAATGTCCTAGCAACACTTACAATAATATTTTTTATCTGTACTTTATTTAATTTTTTCTTATTCCCTTCGTTAATTATAATCGAGTTCTTCATCTAAACCCCCCTCGGTAGTTTTATTCTCTATAGAAAATATATCCTGATATCATTTTAAAGACAATTGCAAGAATAATTGCGATTGAAACAAAATAAATTGTAGCCATCGCTGTGCTTACGCCATAACCCTTACCAATAAAAGCAGTATCCTTAATCAATTGTACCAATTCATTATCTGCCCTTGTTAAATTATCAACTACAGTATAAACCGTATTTGTAAGAATTAACGGACTAATCATTGGAAAAGTAATTAACCAAAAGGATTCCCAGCCAGTAGCCCCTTCTACTTTTGCAGCCTCATAGATAGAAGGTGAAATGGATTGTAGACCTGCTAAAAATATAAGCATTTGAATTCCTGATGCACGAATTATAGACGGTATATTTTCTACGGCAGTTAAGATATAAACGATCATACTATCTGGTATAAATTTCGCTTGTACTAATAATAATCTAAGTGCATCACCACTAAACATAAAAGCCGAATCTGAATTTTGCATCATTTCAGTGACAAAATCTGTTTGTTCCAACCTCAAAACAACACCAGCCCCATAAATAACCGGTAAAAAAAAGATAACTCTTGCTAATGATCTGCCTCTAAATTTTTGATTTAACAATATTGCAGCAAAAAAACTAAAGGCAAGTATTAATGGTAAATCAGTTATCATGCCAGTTATTGTTTCTACAAATATCTGTGGAAACTCAGTATTAACAAATATTGAATAATAATAGTTGTCAAGGAGTAAAAATTCAAGATTATACCCCTCACTAGTTAATACTAATTTATTTAAGCTAAACATAATTGATTGAAAAAATGGATATAGGAAAAATAAAAGGAATCCAAGTGTAAATGGGAGTGTAAATAAATACCCACCAATTTTCTTCCTATTTTCAACTGTAACTTTAAACTTGCTTTTTAACTTCATATTAGATTTCCTCCTTGATGACTTTATAATCAAGGCCATTTATTAATAAATCATTAACCTGTACAGCTTCCTGATTATAGTTGATTATGATAGAAGTCTCATTTTCATATACCACCCTATAAACATTTGCAGCAACTCTTTCATGTACTATAATTCTTTGACCCTGTAAACCACCTAATATCATATTTGCTTCTCGGTAAAAGGAAACTGCATCCTCTATAAAATCTTTATAATAGATAGAATACTGATCATCAAATTCACTCTGCTTTACTACTGAGGCATCTTCAAAGCTCCAACGGTAATAAGGTACACCACCTACCTCTATCAATTTTAATAAATGAACTACAGGCTTTTGAGCTAGATTAATAGCTCTACCAGAGTAATTGATATATCCATGTAAGACCATTTGATAAAAAGGAATTCCTTGGTCAAAAATAGTATCAGAACCACTATAAATAGGTGCATCAATAATGTAGCTTGTATAAGGAAGTGTATACATATTACCACCTCTTAAACTTAATTTATGACCCTTTTCTTTTGTTATTTTTTCTAATTGATTAATTATAATATCTTTAGCCTGTTCTCGGTCTATCAGCTTATCCGGGTCAGCATTGAAATCAGAGTTAATCTGGTTTCCCATATATCTTAAAGATAAACCATTAATGTCATATTCCTGATAATCCTTAAGAAAATCATTTGTAAGACCATCCAGTGAGCTAGGTTTTAATATAAATTTCTGCTCATCATCATCAGATTGATATGTGTCAATCCAAAATTGATCATATATAAAAGCATATTTTCTATTTAAAAATTTAGCATTGTCTTGTAAGACATTAAACCCATCCAGTAAAGTATTTTTATATACATTTAAAAAAGAAAGTTCTGGAAAAAAGTCTATACCTTTTTCTTCAGTCAATTTCTTTAGGGCAGAAAAATCTGTTCTAGTACCCAAATTACCTTCTAAAGAAATACTATTAGGGAAATTATGCTTGATCCCACCTTTTGACCAACCAGAATATAATACAGCTAAATTATCAATATTATATTCACTTATTTGATTTATCATAGTAATAGCCTGCTGATAAGTTGTCAATGGCATTACCCTTCTTCTTGGTATTCCCATAACTGGAACAGTCTTATTAATACCACCCATGATTTCTAAATAAAATGGAATATCTGAACCAGAGTCTAATTTCTTAAGACTATACTTTTTAACAAGATAGTCTTGATAAAGATTAGCCATAGAAGAATAACTTGTTTGATCTTTACCCAGCAATTTGTATCTTATAACGATATCCCTATTATAATTTCGGGATTGATACATATTAATATATAAGTGGTCAAGGTCACCCCCTAATGTAACCTGTGTTTTCGGTATTATTTCATAACTAGAATATATTTTGTTATAAGAGTCTCTCATGCCGGCAACCTCTGAGTTAATCTTGGCCAGGGAATCTCCCTTTTCAATTATTGCCATAAATCCTTTATCACCTTGTGAAAGACCATAAACTGGCATGTGAATCTTTTGCTCAAGATAAGGGGCTAGTTCTTCAACGGCTTCAACAGAAAAATCCCTTCCATAAACCTGTTTTTTGTAAGGTGGAATATCTGTCTTTTTATTATTAAGGTGAATCAGTGCCCCACTTCCATCAGGAACAAGCATGAAACCCTCCTGATTAATATCAGCTGCCTCAAAATACGGTAAAATACTGACACTTGTCAAAGGTAATGTCACTCTATTACCAGTAGTTTGGTCAATGACATTTTGAGGGTATTCTATACTATCACTAGGTACCCTAACAACTAGGTCACCTTCATCCAAGATATACTCTATAGCTAGTTTAAAATTCTCGATATTTGCCCAGGGTGGAGTGAAATTAAAATTATTATGTTCTTCTTGAATCTTTACTGGTGTAAAACCAGCCTTCTTAAAGGCATTAATTATAGCTTCTGTGTCCCAGGGTAAGATATCTGATCTTAATACATAGGCCGACTTAGCAATTAATGGTTTGATATCTTCATGTTTTACACTTCCTAAACCAGAATATCCTTTGGCATCAACAATTTCTTTTAAGTAATTTTGGATTAGTATACGTCTATCTTTATCTGACATGTTTTCGCTAAGTACTTTTATATCATACCCAGCAAAAAGTTTATCCGTATCAACACCAAAGATAGCAAGGTGTTCTTGCCCTTCCTCTAATTCTGAAATAGAAATTAAATGATATTGGTCTTGAAGGAATTCACTATCCGACTTGGAAAGTTTAGCCATTATTTCGTTTTCAAAAACCTCTTGTGAAACAATACTGGGCATATAATCATCTTCATCCCACTTTTTACCTAATTCATAATCTATCCTAATACCATCATCAATCTTGCTGATTTCATATTGACCATTCAAAATACTATCATTATAACTATCCATTAGAAATAAACGATCACTGGCATTATAAAATTCAATAGCAAGTTGTGATTTCAAAGCATCTTTGTTTCTACCTCTTGCCATTTTCTCCATACTGTCAATATTTTGGGGGTTTGAAAACCAGACTTTCTTGCTTAATTTATTCTCCACAGCAATTTCTGTTGTATCATTATTTATATATAGCTTCAATAATTCATTTTCACTAACTTTTTCAAATTTATTCAAATTACTAGTGTTTTCAGCAATGATATTAACACTGGAAAAGACAATTATTGAAATAACAATTAAGGTATACATAATAAATCTTTTGGACGATAACATCGACACCATCCTTTCTAAATTTAACATCATAATATAATAATCTAAGATTATTTTTTCAGTTAATTACTTAACTGTTTTGAGTAGATTTAATTTTGTAATCAATTAAATAAGAAAGTAATTTACATTCTAAAAATTACTTCATGATATATTTCTGAAACAAATGTATATACCTGCTCTACTAGATTAAAAAATAGAACACTCAAAAATATAACAAATAACATACCAATGATTGTAATCATTGTAGTGAAAAAATTCTTTCTCATATCAAACCTATGTGTAACCATGATTCCAAAAAACATCAAATAAGCTGTCCAAACAAGTGCTACAACCATAAAGATATAATAGAAAGCTCCCTCTTCAATAGTAAGGAAATTACTAAGTATTGTTAGCGGGATATTAATTAAAATTATAGGTGTTAAAGCATAAGCAGAGGCAATAAAAATATCTTTAAATTTACCCTTCCCCTCTACTAATGTTGTAAGAGACCAGTTAACTATACACCACAACATGAAAGGAATAATTACGCTTACAAATTCCATAAGTAAATTCAATTTGCTTGGATCAAGATGATTAAATATAAATCCTGTATATTGCCGCATAAATACATAAGTAGAGCAGACCAAAAGTAAAATGATAATAGCAGCACTTATGCTCCCACGCTTCTCGTGTTTTAAGTCCCAAAAGCCATCAAAAGGATGGAATACTATATACAAAGAATATTTTACTTTTTTTAATGTGTCTTTTATTTTTTGTATATATTTATTTCCTTTTAGATCTTTAGTAGCAGCCGTTTCTATTCTTACTTTATTTTTAATTACTTTTTTATAGATATATTTTAAAATAAGAAATAAAATAATAGTAGTAACTATCCAACCAAAATTATGACCAACAACCTGTCTTCTATAAAGACTAAGGGCTTCTGAATAGTCTGGCCTATTATTACCCAGTTTAAAATTTGCCATTGCTTTTTCAAAATTATCCTGCCTTAAATTTGCCATGGCAATACCTGAGTATGCTTGGTCATAATTAAGATTATATTTTAAAACTCGATGCCACATCTCAGTAGATTTTTTATAATTTCCATTATAATGGGATTTAATAGCAGATATTATACTACTGGCATACTCAGTTGGTCTATAAACATTCAAAAAGTTTTTTTCAGAATCAATTATTAATATTTTATCACCTAACATATCAATTGCTTTGGCGTTTATCAAAGCACCATATTTCTCTGTATTATAACCAAAAACAAATAACAAATTGCCATTATTGTCATAAGTAAAGACCCTACCACGATTATTATCAAGGGCACTATAAATGCCATATTCCTGGACTGTTATATCATACATCAGTGATGGACCTGTAATTGAAGCATCAGATTCAGCATCTGGATAATGAATATCTCCTACTGGCCACCAAAAACCTTTTCTCCTTAAAACATCTTCTCCACTAGGGTTTAATTTACGAATTATTTCGGCTTCTTGATTATTATTAGTACTCGACACAGTTGCATAGATAAATCCCCGCTCATCTATATCTACATTAAAGTACTCAGTCGGCAACGTTAAAGCCATTCTATCTTGCTGTTGCTCAGTTGATATTCGCTTCCAGATAATATCCAAAATATCTGGTGTTACCTTAGGCGCTCCAATAAAACCCTGAAATTTTCCATCTTTATCAAATTGTAATAAGCCTTCATAAGCGTCTTCAGAAAGAACAAATAGGCGACTCCCCTTGTCAACAACTATTTTAATAGGTTTATAATTAAAATCTTCCGTTAATATTCCTTCTTCTTCAGGTACTGGATATCCTATTATATCTAGTAATTCACCCTGATTATCAAGCTTTACAATTCTTTGGTTCCCTGTATCAGCAACATAAATATCACCAAATTCATCAACAAAAATACCAAATGGTTGATTAAATGTATCAGTTTTTCCATTATTATTAAATTCTTGAATCTCATATAATATTTCGAAGTCTTCATTCAAACAAAGTACTCTATTATTCCCTGTATCTGCAATGAACACTTTATTATCATTACTTACATATAAATCCTGTGGATTATTTAACCCCCCATGTATACTCTCAGAAAAATCATAGATCTTATCTGGTAGATAAGGCATAGGAGATGGCATGGAATCTCCCCAATAATCAAAAGTATAACTTGTATAAGGTACGTCTAGATTTACAGTGTCAGGACTAGCAAAAATAGTTATACTAAAAATTATCATTATATTTATTATAAGTAGTATTTCAAAGAATTTATCCTTATAATGCAAAACCCCCAACCCCCTTTTCAATAATCAAAAATCTGTTAGAAATTAAATAAAAATACTTAAATATAAAAACAGTTATAAAAGTACTTATATTACTTATAAATCTTAAAGTAATTAAAATACAATAAAACTTAAACATAAAACTAACTTAAAAATAGGAAGTTCAGAAAAAGGAATATATATAATTCTAATATTCTGAACTCCCTTTTTAAATACCTGGTTTTTTACTAAGTTTTATTCACTATATTAAATAATAAATACTAACTTAGCTAATAAGTTTAAATACAAATTTTTATAACTTAATAAGATTCATTATTGTTCTAAAGCCTCATCAAGTAACGCTTGAGCTTCTGGTTTAATTTCAGCAGTTGCGGCAGCAGCAGTTTTTTCTCCACTCATAACTGCACCATAAGCAGCACCCCAAACGCTTTGATAATATCTACCGATTGCATATGACATATATGCAGCTTCACCTGTCCAATTTCTAACACCTTTTTGTAATATAGCATAAGCATTTTTATCTGAAGCCTTGTTTATGAATTCCTCTTGCTGGAACTCTTTAAATTCCTCTATAGTCCACAGGAAGTTATCAAGGGCAATAAGAGCCTTTGGTTGCGCAGCATTAGCTGGAATATACATACTATCTACATTATCAGATGGGAAATGATACTTATTAGTATCAGGACCCATTGGTAAAGGTACTATACCATATTCATCTTCCATACTGTCTTTTAATTGTCCAATTTGCCATGTAGGAAGATTAGCAAAAGCTATTTCACCACTAAAGAATTTTTTCTTTTCCCAACTACCACCCGTTACTTTTAATTCTTGCTCCCAAACTCTCATTTGTTTAAGGGCATTTACAGTAGCAGTTTCGTCAGCTGTAAAAGTAACCTTACCATCAATCATTCTTGTTATTCTACCACCATTTGCATGAATCCAATCAGGACCATTGAATACAGTCATGCCCCATTGGTCTACTTTACCATCATTATCAGTATCTCTGGTTACTTTTTTTGCTATTTCTGTAAAAGTATCCCAGTTCCACTGATCATTATTATATAGTTCATAAGGGTCTTGTATCCCTTCGCGTGCTAATAGAGTTTTATTAAATGCTAAAAATACAGTATTGTTCACAATACCATTAAAGGCATTATAAGTATATTTCTTGCCTTTGTACGATAACATATCTGCCATTTTTTGGAACTGATATGGCATTTTAGCATAATACTCTTCATTCAGAATATCACTAACTGGATATAAAGCACCAGCAGTTCTTAAAGAAAAGTAATTTTCATGTGATAACATCCATATGTCATACTTAGAATCACCAGCCATAAAACGACTCAGTATAGTTTCCTGACCATCAGGACCCCATGGTATCTGTAGGAATTTTATCTCGCCAATATTAAACTTTTCTTTAGCTTCATCTAAACGACCAGCATAATCTCCACCTTCATAAAAACCCTCCATAGGATCATACCAAGATACAAGGGTAACAGTTTCACCACCAAAATCAACATTGCCAAAATCAAACCTATCAGAAGTATAAGCAAACGCAGGAACAGATAACAAGACAAGTACACAAACTAACAATAAGGCTTTACTAAAAAATTTCATTTTCTTCCCCCTTTAAATTTTTGAATTTAATTAATAGTTTTAACTATACTAAAATTTAGTTATAAATAATCACCCCTTTCATAATATGCTTATCCTTTATTTATAATTAAAACAAATTAATAGCACTTTTTTAACTTTATCCGTTATTATAAGATCAAAATATTAATAACTATATTAGGATTGTAAGTTTTATATATAAATAGTGTTTTATTGAAACCGGTTTTAGATATGTAAAAAATATAAATCTTAGGTAGTAAACTCTATAAATCATACTATTAGAAACCGGTTTTAATATATTGATATTATATAATAATAATAATATTTTGTCAATATATAAAAGTGACATTTGTTTTAATTTACAGACTGTTCTTACAATAAGATTACTTTTGTTTTGATTATAGAAGATAAGGGTATAAAGTTTATTTACGGATTTCAATTTGGTTGTTTTTGAATTTTTATACCCTTTTCCTCATTACAAGTCTAATAATTCATCTCTATTTGTTTTCCTTTTACATCTATTTCCGCACTAAGAACCGTTTTTCCACTCAGTTCTTCACTTCTAGAATCTGGTTGTTGTCCACCTACATAAATAATAAACTTACCTGGCTCCAGTATACATTTCCCCTGATTGTCTATTAGTGCAAGTGCTCGTTTATTTATTGTAAATTGAACATTTATCTTTTGCTCCGGAGCTAAACTAACTCGTTTAACTCCCTTTAATTCCCATTTGGGAATATCTACAGATGAATCAACATCTCTTATATATAGCTGTACAACTTCATCACCAGTTTTATTACCTGTATTTTCTATATCTACAGTAACTGTAATGTCATCATTTTGCTCAGTCTTAATCTCTTTTTGACTTAATAATAAATTTGAATACTCAAAAGTTGTATAGCTCATACCATATCCAAAGGGATATAATGGGGCACTTTCCAAATACCTGTATGTTCTGTTTTTCATACTATAATCACGGAATGGTGGTAATTGATCCATTGATTTTACAAATGTTAATGGAAGTCTCCCACTAGGATTATAATTGCCAAAGAGAATATCCGCAATCGCTGTTCCACCTTCTTCACCTGGATACCAAGCCTCAAGTATTGCATCTACATTTTCCTCAGCCCAATTTAATTCAACGGGACTACCGTTTAATAAAACTACAATTACAGGTTTTCCAGTTTGCTTAATTTCCTTCAATAATTCAAGTTGTAATCCTGGTAGTTTTAAGTCTAATTTATCACCACCACCATCTGAATTTGCTACAGCACCTTCTTCACCTTCAAATTCAGGAGAAAGTCCTAAACACATTACGACTACATCAGACTGTTCTGCAGTAGTTATAGCCTCTGCAAAACCAGTAGTTGGAGGATTGCCCCAGAACGATTCAGGGGTCTCTCCTAGAGGGCATCCCTCAGCATAGTAGACCCTGGTATCCCCTTCAACTGCCTGTTGTATTCCCTCTAAAACTGTTACATATTTTGATGGAAGACCAAAGTAATTACCCAACAATACATCTTTACTGTCAGCATTTGGTCCTATTACAGCTATATTATTAATCTCACTTTTATTTAAAGGTAACAAGGATTCTTTATTTTTTAGAAGAACCATGGATTCTCTAGCTGTTTCTAAAGCAAGTTGACGGTGTTCTTCAGAGTCATTTACTTCATAAGGAATATTATTATAAGGAACCAATTCTTCAGGATCGAACATTCCCAATTTGAAACGAGTTCTAAAAAGCCTTTTTACTGATTTATCAATAGTTTCTTCACTTATCATACCCTCTTCTATAGCGTTTCTGAGGTGTTCAAATACCTTTCCACAGTTTAGATCACAACCATTATTAACTGCTAGGGCAGCAGATTCTTCTGGTGTATCCGTAACTTTATGGTGTTTGTGAATATCTTCAATGGCCCCACAATCTGAAACATAATGACCTTCAAAGCCCCATTCATCACGCAAAATATCCTGTATCAGGGTTTTACTAGCACAACAAGGCTCACCATTAGTCCGATTGTAAGCACCCATTACAGCTTCAACATCGGCTTCTTTCACAGCATCACGAAATGCAGGTAAATATGTTTCTCTCATATCTTTTGCGTCTGCTATAGCATCAAACTCATGTCTTTCAATTTCCGGTCCACTATGTACAGCAAAATGTTTAGCACAAGCAGCTGTCTTCATATACCTAGGATGATCACCTTGTAATCCCTTTATAAAACTAACACCTAATCTACCTGTCAAATATGGATCTTCACCATAGGTTTCCTGACCTCTTCCCCAGCGAGGATCTCTGAAAATATTAATATTTGGTGTCCAGAAAGTAAGACCTTTATAAATACCTCTATCCTCATGTTTCTGAAATTCATTATATTTAGCACGGGCTTCATTGGAAATCGCTGAAGCCACTTTGTGTAAACGATCAGGACTAAATGTAGCTGCCATCCCAATCGCTTGTGGAAATACAGTTGCCACACCTGCTCTAGCAACTCCATGAAGACACTCATTCCACCAATTATATTCCCTTATATCTAATCTACCTATTGCATAGGAATAATAAAGCATCTGGGTTACCTTTTCTTCAATAGTCATACGACTCACTAGATCATTTACTCTTTCATCTAATGGTTTATCTGGGTTCTTAAATATTGGTATATCTTTCTTAGTATTACTCATTCTATTCCTCCTATAATTTAATTTTTATATTTTCTTAAAGAATTTGTTGTTTAAATGTTATAAACCGTCTTACAATTTATTTAAAGACTCCCAAATACCATTTATATAGCTTACCCCAAGAGCTCTATCATATAAACCATATCCCGGGCGGGCCTCTTCCCCCCATATCATCCTACCATGATCTGGACGTAAATATCCAGTAAATCCTATATCATAATATGCCCTCATTACTTCAAATATATCAAGTGAACCATCAATAGATAAATGTGATGTCTCGTGAAAATTCCTATCAGAAATTATTTTAAGATTTCTTACATGAGCAAAATTAATTCTATCCATACCCCCAAAATAGCGAATTAAATCAGGTATATTATTCTCAGGATTGACACCCAGTGATCCAGTACATAGTGCTAAACCGTTATATGGACTATTAACTAAATTAAGCATTCTCTCTATATTATCCTTTGAAGTAATTATTCGAGGTAATCCAAATATTGGCCATGGTGGATCATCAGGATGAATAGCCATTTTTATATCACATTCCTTACATACTGGTATAATGGCTTCAAGGAAGTATTTTAAGTTATCAAACAACTTTTTCTCATCTACATTTAAGTATAATTCCATTATCTTCTTTAGTTCAGCTAAGCGTTCTGGTTCCCAACCAGGTAAAGAAAACCCTTTAGACCCTTTAGAAAATTCCTCAACTAAACTAACCGGATCTAGACCAGCAATTAATCCTTCTTGATATGATAGTACATTTGAACCATCACTTAAATCAAAGGCTAAATCTGACCGCAACCAGTCTAGAACAGGCATAAAATTATAGCAGATAACTTTTATACCCGCTTTACTTAAATTCCTTATTGTTGTAATATAATTTTCTATATATTTATCCCTGTTAGGGAGTCCAAGCTTAATATCTTCATGTATATTAACACTCTCAATAACCTCTAATTCCAGGCCACAAGCATTAACTTCTTTTTTTAAATAGAGAATACTATCTTCAGGCCAAACTTCACCTACAGGAATATCCTGTAATGCACTTACTACTCCTGTTACCCCAGGAATTTGTCGGATTTCTTGTAGGGTAACACTATCATCATCGCTACCAAACCAACGAAATACCATTTCCATTAATATCACCTATCTTTCTATACTTAATTTCATTAATATAGCAAACATTGTAATAAACCGGTTTCAATTGTGGTAACTATTATTTTATTCTAGTACAGGTCTTTCGCTCTATTAGACTCGTTGGCAATACCACTGGCGAAAAATTATTTTTGTTAATAATGTCTAGTAATAAAGTTGACGCTGCTTCCCCAAGACCTATCTGATCCTGACTTATTGTAGTTAAATCATAATGTCTACCTAGTTCAATATTATCAAAACCTATAATTGAAAAATCCCCAGGAACATCAAGATTATTATCCCTTACTGCTTTAATGGCACCGATTGAAAAAAGATCCTCTGCAAATATAGCTGTTGGACGTCTATCCATTGCTAAAACCTTGAGCATCTCATTATAACCAGTCTCAATACTGTACTCTCCACTAAAAACCCACTCTGGATTATATTCAAGATCTAACTCGTGTAAGGTTTTTTGAAAACCAGTAAAACGGTCATTGGCTAGCTTAAAACCATTAGGACCTTTTATCATACCAATTCTTTTATGACCCAGGTTAAACAGGTACTTTATTGCTTTTTCAGCTCCATCAATATTATTGGAGGTCACATAACATGTATTAGAACCTACAAGATCTAGATCAATAAATACTGTAGGAATATCCGAATTAAGTAAGCCATCAAATTGAGACAAATTTACCCTTCCAAAACCCATCATAAGTACACCATCTACACCACGGTTCATACACTTTTCTTTAAAACTAAATTTCACCCAGGAGTCTTCCCATTGTTTATTAGTAAAATATAATATATCATATCCTTTTTGTCCAAGAACATTCTCGATCCCTTCAAAAACCTCACGAAAAAAGAAGTTGTTTAATCTAACAGGATCAAATATTCCTATTGTAAATGTTTTGTTTGTCGTTAAACTCCTGGCTATGGAATTAGGCCAATAATTTTGCTTCTTCATTATTTCTAATATATTATTCTTAGTTTCTTCTTTTACTCCAGGATAATCATTGATAACTTTAGATACAGTTGCCTTAGAAACTTGGGCTATTTTTGCTATATCATTAATTGTAGTCATATCGATACCTCCAGCGTGTAAACCGGTTTTCTATATTTATTTTTAATTTTATAATTTATTTATTCGATATTAATTATAATATTCCTGCTATAAAAAATAATTTTTATCTCTATCCTTCTTATTATACCAAGTTCATATATATAAATCAAACAAAAATAAAAAAAGATAAGGGAAAATAAAATTCCCTTATCTAATAAATGAGGTACCCTTACCAACTATTTTTTTTAACTGTTGGTCTAAAGCGATCCAATTGTCCTAAAACTACATGAGCGAGTCCAAACCCTAGGATACCGGCACCAACTTTTTTATCTACCATCTTAGCACCTATTGATGATACCAATAATCCCAAACCACTAACTGCCCATCCTGTAGTTGTCGGGTCCATTGCTTTGTTCTTCATTTTCATCATTTTTAATGTCTTCAAAGAACAAACACCTCCATTTATTATTATCCCATTAGTGCTGGACTTTTATGAGCCGATTTAACTGATTTCTTCTATATCTTCATAAAATGGTTCTTATATGTACCATGAATATCTCTTGAATATCTTAATGTCTTTTGAAAGTCTTTTGAAGCCTCTTATTGGCTTCCCAATGTTGCCACCATAACAGCTTTAATGGTATGTAATCTGTTTTCTGCTTGCTCAAATACATGGGAGTATTTACTTTCAAAAACCTGGTCAGTCACTTCCATTTCTGTTAGCCCATATTCCTGATATATTTTTTTAGCAGTTTCTGTATTTTGATTATGAAAAGCAGGAAGACAATGAAGAAATATAAGATTATCGTTATTTACTTTCTCTATCAATTTCATATTAACTTGATATGGTTTTAATAGATTTATTCTTTCCTCAAATTTATCTTCTTCCCCCATGGAAACCCAAACATCAGTATAAATTACATCTGCACCCACAACCATTTCAGTATTTTCGCTTATATTAATTTTAGCCCCACTTTCATTAGCCATCTCTTTACACATACTAATAAATTCCTTTTTAGGCCATAACTCTTTTGGAGAAATAATAGTACAATTAACACCTAATTTTGCAGAGCCAATTAATAATGAATTAGCCATATTATTACGACCATCACCAATATATACAAAATTAATACCTGCTAGTCTAGAAAACTCCTCCTGTATTGTTAGAAAATCTGCTAATATCTGAGTGGGGTGATACATATCTGTCAAACCATTCCATACTGGAACACCAGAATATTCAGATAGGATTTCAACAGTCTTATGTTCAAAACCCCTAAATTCAATTCCATCAAACATCCTACCCAAGACTCGAGCTGTATCAGCAACGCTCTCTTTCTTCCCTAACTGTATATCGTTCTTACCTAAAAATTCGGGCATACCTCCCTCATCACGAGCAGCAACAACAAAAGCACATCTTGTTCTTGTAGACCCTTTTTCAAATAAAAGGGCAATATTCTTACCTTCCAATGAATTACCTCTTATAGAGTTTCTTTTTTTTGCCTTTAAATCACTAGATATTTTTATTAAATAATTAATTTCGTCTTTATTAAAATCTAATAATGTGAGAAAACTCCTACCCTGTAAATTAACTGCCATAATATATCAACTCCTATATAAAGAATAAAATTAAATGTTCTTCTCCTTTTTTGTTAGCGCGAAATGTCCGACAATTTTGCTATGACGACCTCGATGGTCTAATCTCTAAATTAACATTGCGATACTAAAAAGAGAATTTAGAGGCACTTCATTCATGAAAAAGTCTAAACCCCAGTTACTCCTTCAATTAAGAAGCGTCACTAATGTGAAGGTTATAATAGAATCGTGGTGCCTGTGGTGCAACAAAATTAAACTCACCATCGTGTTCCGACAGCCTCGATGGCTTAGTACTGCCCCGACCTTACGTTTATAATGAGGGGGCAGTGAAACAAAATTTGTTAACCAGCTTCTTGCAATCAGTCCGTGACTGGAGACTTTTTAAACTCCTTCAGCTAAATAGCAAAATATCTGAGTATAATACCAACGGTTATGCAGAGATCAAATAAAAACAACTACATACTAAATATGTTAAATTCTTGTATTTGAATATATTTCATTGTGTTGTATAAATATAAGCAATTTATGTAATAATATACAATACATAATTATTATATATGATTAATTTACCTGTGTCAAGAGTGGAGCTCTTTACATATATTACCTGCCAAGCCTATCTATCCAACTTAGTATAAAATTCTTTTCAATAATAGAACTATATGAATATTTCTCTGAAAGTAGATTTAAAAATAATAAAAATAACAATACTATAAATTTAATAATCAGAGTATCTATTATAATTATAGTATTAAACCCTAATATAGCGCCTAATAAATTTGCTCCTGAATCACCAAGCATAATCTTTGCTTGTAATTCATAGGGCAAATAAAATACTAATACTATGAAAAAGGGCAGGAAATATATAATAGAAGATATATTTATCATTATCAATAGAAAGGATATACCTATAAATGCCTTTATACTTCTAGCCGGTCGAAGATCCAATAAATTTAAAAAATTAGTCGTCAGAATAATAATACCTGCATTTATAATAATACCAGGAATGTTATAGATTTTTAACTCAATTAAAACAAATATCGAAACAAGTGTAGTAATTAATATCTTAAATATACCAGTTGTTAAATTTCCATTTAATAAACTTTTGAAATGACCCTTAAAACCCTGTGCTTGCTTATCTCCACAGATATCATCTAACAATCCTGTTGTTCCAATTACCAAGATAATAAATATATTTAAATTCAAAATATCTGGATTTACCAAATTTAATATAAATAACATATACCAGCTAGTAATAGTAGAAATCATTAAGATAATTCCACCTACAACTGGTATATATTTATCTTTATAGTTTTTTTTTAACAAATTAAAATTAACTAATAATTGCTTATACATATTTACCTCTCTTTAATATCCAAATAGTTTTTAAAATATCAGTAAATTGTTTAAAACGATGAATATATCCATTGTAATCATGACCAGTTATACGATGTTTGAAATTACATTCAGTCTCTAAAAAATTAATTTTTTTTCTTATTAAAGATATATTTAAACCCATTTCTAATCCAAATCCATTCTGTAATGGTAATAATTTATTTATAACTTCTCTCTTAAAGGCCCTTTGCCCTGATAGTGGAGCCTTCATATTTCTACCAGTCATATACTTCATGCCTACAGTAGCCAGCTTACGAACCACTCCTAAGCCCCCGCCATTAATAGGTATAATTCCGATGGTAGCATCAAATTTATTTTCTAATATAGGGGTAATCAACTTTTTGATTTCAGAGACACTCTCTCCTAAATCTGCATCAAGAATAACCAGAATATCCCCCCTACTCTCTTTAATACCCCTTGTAACTGCATTCCCCTTCCCAGAATTCTCTTTTAAGTCAATTAATTTAACAGGATATTTCTTTATTAATGCCTTGGTATTATCAGTAGAACCATCATTAATTACAATTATTTCATCAACATATTCCCTATCTATCTTTTCTAATGTCCTATCTATAATGTCCTCTTCATTATAAGCAGGAATAATTACAGAAATTAATTTATTATTAATCATTTATTACATCCCTTTTTCTAAAAATAAATCATAAATAAAGCATGAATTTGAACTAAATATATATATTTTATCTTATCAAAACGCTTATTACCGTTGCCTATTTTTATTAAAATCATCAATTATATTTAATAGTAATCCCAGAACATCCTTTTGATTATATCTTATGACATCCTTATTGCTTAGATTTAGGGCATCTAATTGCCTAATAGGAGTACTACCTATATTCCAGGTTATAAACCTATCAATTTCCTTATATGCACTATCTTCTAAAGAGAAACTATTCTTAGTAATAGTTTTATAATCTAATAAATTAAAGTCAACACCCATAATTTTTAAGTAATTACTTAACTCATTGACATTTTCTTGATTAAGGTCATTATAAATCAAAAGAAATTGTTCTTCTAACATGTAGTCTGTTAATAATATTGAGACCAAGCTTTTTTCTAGATCGTTTCTTTTAGATAACTTTTGTTCAAGAGTGGAAATACCTAGAGTAAGGTTTTTATTTTCTTTTTTTAGACTATTAATATCATTGCTTATATTCTTTATAATGTGTCTTTGTTCTTCTAGTAAACCTTCATGACCTATTATACTTGAGCCAATTAATATACCAAGTCCTAATGCAGCAAAAATAGCTGTAATTGTAAATATATGATAGCGAAAATTAATGATCATACTTTCTTCCCCTTTTTATCCTCACTGCCCTCATCTAATTTTATAATTAAAATATTATATCTTAGGAATTTTACTTATTAAAATTTGAAAAATAGACTTAACTTAAGGGCTAGCAATTGAAAAATTTGTTTTATCGGAGGGGAAAATAATGATATAAAAAATAGAGGAATGAATATTGAAACTAAAACCTGAACCCAATAACGGTAATGTATTTTATTTTGATATAATTT
The DNA here is from genome assembly GCA_016278415.1 of Halanaerobiales bacterium. The sequence continues at coordinate 531 of JADQBV010000090.1, read as the reverse complement.
ACTTACACCCTTGGCATCAATTAGCTTATTACCAAGTTTTAATCTTACTAATAATGTACTTGCCATTCCCTTTCGTCCCTTTTCTAGAAAATCTATCATATTAGAATGAGTGCCAACTGCAGTTATTAGTTCTGCCCCCTTATCATAGGCTAATATCATAGCAATATCCTCACTGGTGCCTGGTGCAGGATATAGTATATGATCCAAACCCAGTTGCTTAACTCTTTCCAGACCAGGAGCTATGCCATCAGAGTAGGCATGTACTATTATTCTTTTTGTTTTTTTTAAAGCGAAATCTGACACACTATCCATATCCCCAATAATAATATCAGGCTTATAGCCATATTCAAGACAGGCGTCTGCCCCACCATCAACTGCAATAATAATGGGATTCATTTCACAGATATATGATTTAATTGCCTGTAGGTCGTCTTTGTAATCCATACCTCTAACCACAATCAAAACATGTTTACCGTTAAAATCAATCCCAATATCAGGAGCAGTCAAATCTACTATTAAATTCTTTTCTTT